>JBOGXT010000743.1:0-4642 GCA_050694635.1 Thermoleophilaceae bacterium | reverse complement strand
GCCAACCGCCTGGCCGCGGGGGTCGCGACCGGCACGATGCCGGCCGCTCCGCCCGCGGCGATGCGGCGGACCGCAGCCTGCGCGGCGAGGGGATGTTCGCCGGCGCCTCCCAGCTGCGGCTCGCGCTCAGGAGGGTGGGTGAGGGCACTCGCGGGCCATACGGCGCCGTCGGCGCCGAGGCGGTATTCGCCGAGCGTCGAAAACTCGACGACGAGGTCGAGCGCCGACCCAAGCCGCTCTCTGAGTTGAGGGAACATGCGTTCGGGAAGGTACGCTCGCGCTCGGATGGAAGCGCCGATTTCCTGCAACTTCCATTGCACGCGCCTCGCTCGGCTCGCGGGGGCCGCCGGTAGGCTGGCTCGGATGGCAGAGCCGTTCCGGCACCGCCTCAGCGTCCGCTGGCCCGAGTGCGACTCCCAGGGTGTCGTCTGAGATGCCCGCGGCGGTCCGCGGCGGGCTCAGCCGCTACGCCGCCGCAGCAGCATGATCCACCTGCGGATCGTCGCCCCGGAGGAGCCCGCCCACAAGGTGCTCGACCTGCTGTGCGCCTCGCCCGCCGTGATCAACGTAATCCACCTGCACGCGGCCTCGAAGAAGCCGAAGGGCGACGTGATCCTGTGCGACGTCGCCCGCGAGGACGCCAGCGTGATCATCAGCGACCTGAAGGAGCTCGAGATTCCGAAGATCGGCTCGATCGCCGTCGAGCACATCGACACGGCGATCTCGGACGCGGCGAAGGCCGCCGAGAAGGCCGCGCCCGGCCTGCCGTCCGACGCCGTGGTGTGGGAGGAGGTCGAGGCGCGCACCTCCGAGCAGACCGAGCTGTCCTTCAGCTTCGTCCTGTTCATGATCGCCGCGATGCAGATCGCGGCCGTCGGGATCATCCTGGACCAGCCGATTCTGATCGTCGGGGCCATGGTGGTGGGGCCCGAGTTCGGCCCGCTGGCGGCGGTGAGCGTCGCGCTGGTCAACAGGCAGGCGTCGCTGGCGCGCCACTCGCTGCTGGCGCTGGCGGTCGGCTTCCCGATCGGGATCGCCTGCGCGCTGCTGACCACGCTGGTGTTCGTCGGGGTCGACGTCTTTCCCAGCGAGTTCGCCGAGGTCCAGCACGAGTTCACCGAGTTCATCTCCAATCCCGACTTCCTCAGCTTCTTCGTCGCTTTCGTCGCGGGCGCGGCCGGTGTGCTCTCGCTGACGTCGGCCAAGTCGGGCGCGCTCGTGGGCGTGCTCATCTCGGTCACGACGATCCCCGCGGCCTCGAACGTAGGGGTCGCGGCTGCCTATGGCGAGTGGAACGACGCGGGCGGAGCGGCGCTCCAGCTGGCCGTCAACCTGGCCGGGATCGTGGCGTCCGGGCTGCTCACGCTGTTCGTCCAGCGCCGCTACTACGTGACACGAAGGCGCCGCCACCTGATGGACCCGATCCGCACCGAGGCAGGGCTGCCGCTGGGGCGCAGCATGCGCGGCACGACCGAGGTGCCGGGCTGGGAGGAGCTGCAGAAGCGCCGCTAGAGCGACGCCCAAATGTCGATCTTCGTGCGCACGCGCCCGATCACCTCGCCGGTGAACTCGGAGCTGCTCGCGTGGCCGCCCAGGTCAGGCGTACGGACCCCGGTGGCGGTGGCCTCCAGCACGGATTCGTAGATCGCACGGGAAGCGGTCTCCTCACCGGCGTAGTGGAGCACCGCGGCCGTGGCCAGGATCATCGCCATCGGGTTGGCGATGTCCTTGCCCAGCAGCGCCGGCGCCGTGCCGTGCGGCGCCTCCGCCATCACGGCGCGAGGCTCGAAGTCCTCGTCGAACGCCAGCAGCACCGACTCCGCGCCCGCGATCGAGCCGAACAGCGGCATCACGAGGTCGGAGAGGCAGTCGCCGTCCCGGTTGAGGGCGGGGATCACGAGCGGCGCGTCGGCGCCGCCCGAGATGAGCCCGGCGTAGGTCGCGTCGATCAGCACGGGGGAGTAGGGCACCTCCGGGTGGCGCTCGGACGCGGCGTCCATCTCCTCCTTGAGCATGCCCTCGTAGACCGGGCTGACGGTCCACTTGGGGCCGCCGAACACGCGCCCGTGGATGCGCTGCGCGGTGCGGAAGCTGTACTCGGCCACCGCCCGGCAGACGCTGCGCGAGATGCGCTCCGTGCGGAAGGCGATCTCGTCGCCGCCGTCCTTCTCGCGCCACTGCTTGGCCCCGTAGGCGTCGCCGACCGCCATCCGCACCACGGCGATCGGGTAGTGGACGCCCGCCACCGGGGTCACGCCCGGGATGCGCCGCCCTGTGCGGATGATCACCTTGCCGCCGATCGCCTCGCGCAGGATGCGGTTGGGACTGCCCACGTCGTCGGCACCCTCGGGCGTGATCGTGGCGGCCTTGAGCCCGAAGCGGGCCTCCGCCATGGCCTTCGCGGCGGCCGTGACCACCTCGTTGTTGGTGCGGCGGCGATTCTCGATCGAGAGGTCGTAGTGCTCGAGCTCGACGTCCACCTTGGTGATCGCGGGATCGAGCACGCGCAGCGACTGCTCGAGCAGCTCCTGCCCGGTTTCGTCGCCCTCCAGCACGATAATGCGCAGTCCCTCAGCCATGGACGAGCAATGTAACTGGTGCGGCCGCGCGATCGAGCGGGAGGACGGCTGGCGGGTCCAGGAGGTCCCGGGGGCGCGCAAGGCGGCCTTCTGCCGCCTGGAGCACGTGGTGCCGTGGGCGATGCAGGGCCCGCACTGGGAGCCCGGCGAGATCGTGGAGCCGTCCGGCATCGCCGACTCGATCGAGGCCTGCGCGCAGTGCGGCGCGGCCCTCGGCGACGTCCGCCTCGTCCTCGTGCGCCACCGCGGCGAGCACCGCATCCCGGACGGCTTCTGCTCGGTCGACCACATGGCCGACTGGGCTAAGTCAGGTGGACGCTGGCGATAGCCCCAGCTCGTCCGAGCGCTCCTCCATCGCGGCGATGAGGAAGGCCACGTGCTGGTCGAAGTCCACGCCCAGCTCCTCGGCGCCGTCGCGAACCTCGTCGCGGTTCACGCCCGCCGCGAAGCTCGGCTGCTTCAGCTTCTTCTTCACCGACTTCGGGGTCATGCCCTCGATGCCGGTCGGCCTCACCAGCGCGCACGCCGAGATGAAGCCGGACAGCTCGTCCACGGCGTAGAGCGTCTTGGCCATGCGGCTCTCGCGCGGGACCCCCAGGAAGGTGGCGTGGCCGGCCACGGCGTCGATCAGCTCGCGCGAGTACCCCTTCTCCTCGAACAGCTCGAGCGCCTTGCGCGGGTGACCGGTCTCGAGGTCCGGGTAGCGCTCGTAGTCGAGGTCGTGCAGGAGGCCCGTGGCCGCGTACAGATCCTCGTCCTCGCCCCACTTGCGGGCGTAGGCGCGCATGCCCGTCTCGACGCCCAGCAGGTGCTTTCGCAGCGAGTCGCTCTGGACCCACTCCTCGACCAGCTCCCAGGCCTCCGCGCGCGTGGGCGACATGGGCGGCAGGTTATCCACCCCGTGACCCGAACCTGCATGCAGATGAGCTCCGTTACGCTTGCGACCTCGCTCATGGAGAAGTTCGTCATCGACGGCGGGACCCCGCTCTCCGGAACGGTGGTCCCCGCCGGCAACAAGAACGCCGCGCTGCCCGCGCTCGCCGCCGCGCTGCTGACGAGCGAGGAGGTCGTGCTCCGAAACACCCCGCGCATCCGCGACGTCGAGGCGATGGTCGAGCTGCTCGTGCGGCTCGGCGCAAAGGCCGAGTGGCGCGACGAGAACACGATCGCCGTGCAGTGCGACGAGGTGACCCACACCGACGTCGACGCCGCCTTCGCCGAGCGCATTCGAGCCTCCTTCCTGCTCGCCGGCCCGCTGCTCGCCCGCTTCGGTGCGGCGGTCATGCCGCCGCCCGGTGGCGACGTGATCGGCCGCCGCCGGCTCGACCCCCACCTCGACGCGTTCCGGGCGCTCGGGGCGGAGGTCCACTCGGCGGGCAGCTACGAGCTGCGCGCCCCCGACGGCCTGCACGCCTGCGACTTCTTCATGGATGAGCCCTCGGTGATGGCGACCGAGAACGCCCTGATGGCTGCGGCGCTGACGCCCGGCTCGACGGTCATCCACAACGCCGCCTCCGAACCCCACGTGCAGGACGTGGCACGGCTTCTGATGCAGATGGGCGCGCGCATCGAGGGCATCGGCTCGAACCTGATGATCATCCACGGCCAGGAGGAGCTGCACGGCGCCGACTACGCGATCGGCCCGGACCACATCGAGATCGGCTCCTTCATCGCACTGGCAGCCTGCACCGGCGGCGAGCTTCGCATCCGCGACTGCGTGCCCGACGACCTGCGCATGACGCGGCTGGCCTTCGAGCGGCTCGGCTGCCGGATCGAGTACGAGGGCAACGACGTGCTCGTGCCGTCCGGCCAGGAGCTGCGGATCAAGTCCGACGCCGGCGACGCCATCTCGAAGATCGAGGACGGCCCCTGGCCCGCCTTCCCGGCCGACCTCACCAGCATCGCGCTCGCCATCACCACCCAGGCCGAGGGTCTGGTGCTGATCCACGAGAAGATGTTCGAGAACCGCCTGTTCTTCGTCGACAAGCTCGTCTCCATGGGCGCTCGGGTGATCGTCTGCGACCCGCACCGCGCGGTCGTCAGCGGCCCGAGCCGGCTTCACG
>JBOGXT010000742.1:0-3943 GCA_050694635.1 Thermoleophilaceae bacterium | reverse complement strand
GGCGCACGGACGCCCGGCGGAGCCTGTCGCGCCGGGCGCAGCGTCGCAGCGCCCGCCGGCCCCGCTTGGTCAATCGGACCTTGAGCCGCACCCGCGCACCGACCTGCGCCGCACGTCCGCGGCGCCGCATCCGATAGGACGCCCGCCCGATCCGCAGCCGGCCCCGGGCCGCGACCCGGCAGCTCTCGCTGCAGCGAACGTAGGCGACGGCACCACGCAGCCGCAGCACCCGCTGACGCCGCCGGACCCGCGCCCTGAGCGTCGGCCGAGTGGTGTCGGCCGCGGCCCCCGGGCCGCCCGCTCCGGGCGGATTCGGATTGATCCTCAGCACCTTGCCCAGGAGCGTCCCGAGGTTCTGGGCGTTGTTGAACTGATCGTTCTGACCGCCACCGTCCCCGGTGGTGATCCAGAGGTAGCCATCCGGGCCGAACTGGAGTTGCCCGCCGTTGTGGTTGCCGGCGCTGGAGTGCTCGATGGTCAGAATCTCGCGGCGCGCGCCCGACGTGAGCTCGTCGATCCGGATGTCGCCGTCCAGGTCGGTGTAGTAGACGTACAGCCGGCCCGTGACGCCGAAGTCGGGTGCGGCCGCAACGGAGAGTAGGCCGCGCTCCCCGCCCGTGCTGACGCCCGGAGGATTCGGCACCGTGGCGACGGCTCCCGGCTGCGCGACGCCGCTCACGGTGAGCCGCACGCGACCGTCGCGCTCACCCACGAGCAGGCGGTCAGGGTCGCCAGGCACCGTCGCGATCGCGATCGGCTGGTCCCACGGACCGGCGAGCGGAGTCGACGACAGCGATCCCGGCGTGCCGCCCGCCGTGAGACGGCGCACTTCGCCGCCCAGACCAGCCACGTAGAGCCTGCCCGAGGCGTCCTCGCCGAAGGATGCGAGCTGGCCCAGCGCCGCCCCCGTATCTTGATCGTCCGGGGTGCCCGGATCGAGCGCAAGTGAGTGGATCTGGCCGCCGCCGAAGTCGGCGTACAGCGCCCGGCCAAAGAGTCCCGAGAGCGCGGAGTCCCGTACGACGAAACCGGCGGTGACCGCGGCCCCGCCTGGATTGTCGTAGTCGAACAGCGGCTCCACGAAGGTGGGAGCCGGCGGTTGGCAGCGCGCGTCCCCCGCACCCACAGGGCCCGCGATCTTCGCCTCACGGCAGGGCCAACCGAAGTTCGCCCGACGCGCGGGGCCGGTGCCGATCCAGTTGACCTCCTCGCGCTCCGCTCCGCCCACGTCCCCGATCAGCAGATCGCCGGTCTGGCGGTCGAACGAGAAGCGGAAGGGGTTGCGCAGGCCGATTGCGTACACCTCCGGCGCGGCCCCGGGCTGGCCGACGAAAGGGTTGTCCGGCGGTATCTGGTAGCTCACGCCCGGTTGGCCGTGGGCGGCGGCGGGCCAGGCTGCCGCTGTGGCCAGCGCGACTGCGGTTACGACCGCAGCTGCGACAGCAGGCATTCGCGTGGTTCCTTGTCCGTCCTCCAGCGGGCGAACTTAGATCCGTGGCGGATTCGGTGGCCGGTGATGTGGTCGAACTCCACCTCGCAGACCAGCTCCGGTCGGAGGCCCTCCCAGACCAGCTCCTCCTCGGCCTTCCAGCGGCTCGGCTCTCCCGCGCCGCGCTCGTAGGTGCGGTAGGGCTCGAGGAACTCGAGCAGCTCGCGCTTCTGATTCGCCTTGAAGCTCGACGTGTGCCCTACCACGTGCAGCTCCCCGTCGTCGTCCCCGTACAGCCCGAGGATCAGCGACCCCACGGTCTCCGGCTCCTTGCCGAAGCGGAACGCCACCACAACGGTGTCCGCCGTCCGGACCCGTTTGATCTTCACCATCCCCTTCCGCTCGCCCGGCAGGTAGGGCGCGTCCGCCTGCTTCGCGATCACCCCCTCGCCCGTCCCAGCCAGCCACTTGGCCGCCGCGTCCGGGTCGGGGGTGGAAGGTGTCAGCTCCACCGGGTCCGCCACGAGCGCCGCCAGCCGCTCGCGGCGCTCGACATACGAAAGCTCGAGCAGCGTCTCGTCCCCGTCGGCCAGCAGGTCGAACGCCACCAGCGCAGCCGGCGTCTCCTTCCGGAGCCGCTCCACGCGCGACGCGGCCGGGTGGATCCGCTGGGAGAGCAGGTCGAACTCCTGCACCCCGTCGACGGTCACCACCATCTCCCCGTCGAGCACCAGGCGCTCGGCCGGAAGGGCCAGCACCTGCTCGACGATCTCGGGGAAGTAGCGGTTCATCGGCCGCCCGTTGCGGCTCTGGAGGTGCACGTCGTCGCCGTCTCGGAACACGATCGTGCGAAAGCCGTCCCACTTGGGCTCGTAGCACCAGCCCTCGCCGGCGGGGAGGTCGCGCGCGCTCTTGGCGAGCTGCGGCTTGATCGGGGGCGAGAGCGGCAGGCTCACGGCGCCGCGCTCCGGTCCATGATCCGGCGCAGCATCAGGTCCGCGAGCCCGGGCTTGAGCCCGTGGGCGATTCTGAGCAGCCGCACGTTGCGAGGGTAGAAGACCTCGCGGCTGCCCTTCTCGACCCCCGCCATGATCGCGTCTGCGAGCGGCTCCGGGGGCGACGTTCGCTTCGGCTGGTACCACGACGGCATGCGCTCACTCTCGTGGTCGTGCAGCGCGCTTCGGATCTGGCCCGGGTAGACCATCGTCAGCCCCACGCCGCTCCCCTTCAGCTCGTGCCGCAGCGCCTCGCCGAAGCCGCGCTGCGCCGCCTTGGTGGCGCCGTAGACGGCGGCGTTCGGGAACGAGCGGATGCCGGCGCCGGACGAGACGATCGCGATGTGCCCGCGCCGCCGCGCGAGCATGCCCGGCAGCGCCGCCCGCACGGTGTGCACGGTGCCCATCCAGTTCACCCGCGTGAGCTCCTCGATGTCCGAGAGCGGCATGTCCTTGAACGGCAGGTAGTGCGCGATGCCGGCGTTCGCCACGAGCACGTCGAGCTCGCCGAACCGCTCCACGGCAGCGGCGATCGAGTCCGGATCGGCCACGTCGGCTGCCAGCTCCCCCGAGCGCGCCACCCGCCCCACCTCGCACCCGCGGGCGGCGAACGCGTTCGCCACCGCCGCGCCGATCCCGCGCGAGGCGCCGGTCACGAGCACGCGAGTCCCAGGGCCGATCTGCACGCCGGGCACTCTATTGACGGCCAGTAGGATTGCCGCGATGTCGCACGACCACGCCACCGTCGCCGAGGAGGAGTACCTCCAGATCATCTACTGGCTCCAGGAGGCCGGGCTGCCGATCACCGGCGCGAACATCGCCCGTGCGATGCAGGTGTCCGCGCCCACCGTGCACGAGATGATCGGGCGGCTCGAGAACGACGGCTACATCACGCGCAGCGCGGACAAGCATCTCGAGTTCACCGACACCGGGCGCGACCACGCCTCGCAAATCGTCCGCCGCCACCGCCTGATCGAGCGCTTTCTGACCGACGTCTTCGACATCCCGTGGGACCAGGTCCACGAGGAGGCCGAGCGGCTCGAGCACTGGATGTCGCCCGTGGTCGAGGAGCGCATGCTGAGGGCGATCGGCGACGCCAAGACCTGCCCCCACGGCCACCCCATCTTCGAGGGCGCGCGCGAGACGGGCGTGCCGCTGGCCGACGTCGCCGAGGGCGCGAGCGTCCGCGTGCTGCGCTTCGAGAACGAGGCCGAGGACCTGCTCCACTACCTCAAGGACACCGGGCTGCACCCGGGCCTCGAGGGGACGCTGACCCGCGCCGGCGACGACGAGATCGTGCTGGACGCGGCGAACTCACAGCACTCGGTCACCCGCAGCGTGGCGGAGACCGTCTCTGTGGTGGCCGACCCCTCGCCGCCGACACGCACCGCCCTGCCCGACCAGCTCGTGCTCGGCAAGGAGCGCTACGGGCGCTGATCCACGGGTTCGTCGCGCGAACTCGTGCCCGCGCGGCTAGTCTCGAAGGTTCGATGTCCGACCGGATCCAGGAAGACTCGGC
>JBOGXT010000741.1:0-2984 GCA_050694635.1 Thermoleophilaceae bacterium | reverse complement strand
GGCCGGGAGCGGCAGCTCCCTGGGATCGCCGAACGCGATCCGCCGCGCCGCCCCCGGCACCTCCATGCCCGGGGGCGCCACCGCCACCTGGTCGGGCCGCTGCCGGGCGAACATCCGCAGCTTCGCGTCGCGGTAGGCCTCGAACGATCCATGCCGGTCGAGGTGGTCCTCGCTCAGGTTCAGCAGCAGCGCGGTGTCCGGCGCGAACTCGAGCGAGTCCTCGGCCTGGAAGCTCGACACCTCGCACACGACCGTGGCGTCGTCGTCGAGCGTCCCGACCAGCGAGGCGAGCGGCGTCCCGACGTTGCCCGCGACGGCGACCGGCAGCCCGGCCTCGCGCCAGATCGCGCCGAGCAGCTCGGTCGTGGTGGTCTTGCCGTTCGTGCCGGTCACGGCGACGAAGCGCTGCGGCAGCAGCCGCCAGGCCAGCTCGAGCTCGCCCAGCACCGGCAGCCCGCGCTCGCGCGCGGCGACGATCGCGGGCGCCTCGTTCGGCACGCCGGGGCTCTTCACCACGCAGGCCACGCGGTCGAGCAGCTCGACGCCGTCGACGCCGATGTGGGCCTCGATCCCGTCCGGCACCTCGGGCCGGCCCGAGTCCGTGCCTATCACCCGGCCGTGGCGCTCGAGCGCGCGCGCGGCGGCCAGCCCAGAGCGGGCCAGCCCGACCACGAGATAGGGGCCGGCGGGAAGCGGCGGCCTCACGCGGTGATCGACTGCTGGTAGAGCGTGAACCCGATCGCCGCGCAGATGGCCGCGACGATCCAGAAGCGCAGGATGATCTTGGTCTCCGACCACGCCATCAGCTCGAAGTGGTGGTGGATCGGGGCCATCAGGAAGACGCGTTTTCGAAAGCGCTGGAAGGCGATCACCTGGATCGCGACCGAGAGCGCCTCGATCACGAAGATCCCGCCGATCAGGATCAGCAGCACCTCGGTCTTCGTGATCACCGCCAGCCCTGCGATCGCCCCGCCCAGGCCGAGCGAGCCCGTGTCGCCCATGAACACGGACGCGGGGAACGAGTTGAACCAGAGAAAGCCGACGCACGCACCCACCAGGCAGGCGCACAGCAGCGCCAGGTCCAGCTGCACGGCGCCGCGGGTGATGAAGGTCATCGCGGTGAACGCCAGGAAGACGATCGCCGCGCAGCCGGCGGCGAGCCCGTCGAGCCCGTCGGTCAGGTTCACGCCGTTCGTGGCCCCGGCGAGCACCAGGAAGATCAGCGCCGGGTAGGCCACGCCGAGGTCGACCGAGGCGTCCACCACGTGCAGGTCGAGCGTGGCGGGGTAGTCGAGGTACTCGGTCACGACGAGCCACAGCCCGATCGCGGTGAGCGCCTGCACCAGCAGCTTCGAGCGCCCCGACACACCCAGCGAGCGGCGCTTGCGCAGCTTCGTCATGTCGTCGGCGAAGCCGAGCGCCGCCATCGCCAGCGCGGTGCCGAGCACCGCCACGCTGGCCGCGCGGTACTCCGACAGGATCAGGAACGGCACGCAGACAGCGAGGAAGATCGCCAGCCCGCCCATCGTGGGAGTGCCGGCCTTGCCGTGGTGCCCGGCCGGGCCCTCCTCGCGGATGTGCTGGCCGAACTCCTTGATGCGGAGGTACTCGATGAAGCGCGGCCCCAGGAACATGCAGGTGAGCAGGGAGGCCATGCCTCCGATGAGGACCTCGCCGAGCATGGAGCGCTAGTGGCCCCGCCCGAGGTCACCGTCGGGGCTCGGCGAGCGAGAACCGAGACTGGGGGTGCGCGTGCCGCCGAACGCGATCGTGATCGAGGAAGGGGCCACTATCAGCCGAGCACCCGCTCCAGGCCCACGGACCGCGACCCCTTGATCAGCACCCGGTCGCCCGGCCGGGCCAGCTCCTCGAGCAGGGCGCCCGCCTCGTCCGGGCCCGCCACCGGGTGGGTCTCGCCATCGAAGGCCTCCGCGTACGGCAGGGCCGCCTGGCCGACCGGCACCAGCACGTCGATCCCGATCGCACCCGCGTGCGCGCCGATCTCGCGGTGGTAACGGTCGGAGTCGGGACCGAGCTCGGCCATCGTCCCGAGCACGGCGATGCGCCGCTCGGCGGCGCTCGCCGCGAGGTGATCCAGGGCAGCCCGCATCGACATCGGGTTCGCGTTGTAGCAGTCGTTCACCACGGTCACGCCGCCGGGCAGCTCGACCAGCTCGCCGCGCAGCGAGGAGAAGCGCACCGCGACGCGGCCGCCGACCGGCACCCCGAGCGCGCGCACCGCCGCCACCGCGGCCAGCGTGTTGAGCAGGTTGTGCGGCTCGGAGTAGGGCAGATCGAGCCGCACGATCTCGTCGCGGGCCTCGATCTCGGCGCGGCCCTCGTCGAAGGCCAGCAGCCTGACCTGCCCGCCGGGGCCGAAGGTCCAGGTGTCGAGGTCGCCCTCGCGCAGGTGGGCGTCGAGCAGCGGCTCACTGGCCGGCACGACACAGGCCGCGCCGGGCTTCAGGTCGCGGATCAGCTCGGCCTTGGCCGCCGCCACCCGCTCGACGGTGCCGAGCAGCTCGAGGTGCACCGGGCCGACGTTCACGATCACCCCCACGTCCGGCTCGGCCACGGCCGCCAGCTCGGCGATCTGGCCCTCGCCCCGCATGGCCATCTCCAGCACAAGCGCCTCGGTGCCGCGGCGCGCCTCGAGGATCGTGAGCGGGAGGCCGATCTCGGTGTTCCAGTTCTCGCGGCTGGAGTGGGTCACGAGCCGCGAGCCGAGCAGCGCGGCGAGGATGTCCTTGGTCGAGGTCTTGCCGGTCGAGCCGGTCACGCCGAACACCCGGGCTCCCAGCTCGCGGCGCCACGCGCGGGCAAGCGCGTGGAGCGCCGCCAGCGGCTCGTCGACCGCGATCACGGCCGCTCCGCTGCAGGCCGAATGGCCCACGGTGCCCTCGACGGCGCCGAGCGCGGAGTCGCGGTGCTCGCGACCGACCACCGCGCCCCACGCGCCGGCCTCCAAGGCGGCTGCCGCGTAG
>JBOGXT010000740.1:0-2546 GCA_050694635.1 Thermoleophilaceae bacterium | reverse complement strand
GACTGTGGAGATGGGGGAGGGTCGAACTCCCCGTCCAAGGCACTTGAGCGACCCGCGCCTACGAGCGTAGTCGGCGGTTTGTGATCTCGCGGGTCCGAGCGCGCACCGACGCGCTCTCGGACTCGCCAGGCCGTGGATCTTTGGCCCGCCTGCCGGCCGGTCGGCGGGCCGCACCTCCGCTTTCGTCGCCCTTCCCGGCCCGCGGAGGGGAAACCGGGAGGACGCTCACTGACTAGGCAGCGAGAGCGTAGCTGTTTGTGCCAGTTGTCTGGCTGCCGTTCGGATTAGCGAGGGGGAACGGCGTTCCTCGGCTCGCGGCGGATCGTTCGCCTGCCCTGTCGAAACCACGCATCCCCGTGGTCCCCGATCGGGACACCGTGAATTGTATCGGTACGCTTGCCTGGTGAGAACCCTGGCGCTGCCCCTGGTCCTGGCCCTCGCGGCCTGCACTCAGCCGGAAGCCGTACGGGACGGCGCTGCCCCCGTCGCCCCACCGACCGCCAGGGCGAGGCCCTCGCCGACACCGGCGCCGACGCCATCGCGCACACCGGCGGTCGCCACGATCCGCTACGTCGCCATCGGCGCCTCCGACACCCTCGGCGTAGGGGCGAGCGACCCGCGCAGTGGCTCCTGGCCGGCGCTCCTGGCGGCCAGGCTGCCGCCGTCCACGTTCTTCAACCTCGGGGTCTCCGCCTCGCTGGCCGCCCAGGCACGGGCCGAGCAGCTCCCCGACGCGCTGGTCCAGAAGCCGACGCTGGTCACGATCTGGCTGGCGGTGAACGACCTCAACGCCATGGTCGAGCCGCAGGCGTACGGCGAGACGCTCGGCGCGATCGTCGACGAGCTCCTCGCCGGCACGCCGGCGGCGATCTTCGTCGGCAACGTCCCCGACCTGCGCGCGGTCCCCGTCTACGCGCGCCTCGACCCGGCGCTGCTCCTCGCACGCGTCCAGGCGTACAACGCCGCGATCGCCCAGGTCGCGGCCAAGGACCCCTCGCGCGTGGCCCTGGTCGACCTCTTCACCGGATCGGCGGAGCTGGTCTCCACGGCGACGGTAGCGGCCGACGGCTTCCACCCTTCCGACGCCGGCTACGTCCTCATCGCCGACCGCTTCGCCGCGGCCATGCGCGCCAGGGGCATCGCCCTGCGCTAAAGGGCGGCGGGGCGCGGCTACGCGGGAGCGGCCTCGATCACGCGCTCGGCCGTGGGCTCGCGCACGGCTCTCGTCATGACCGCGAGCCCCGCGAGCATGAAGGTCAGCCCGACGACCAGGACCGCGCGCGGCTCGATCGCCGCCATGAGCGCCGAGGCGGCGAACGGCGCCGCCGTGCCCCGGACGCCGAGCAGGAACGACTGCGCCGCGGCGTACTCGAGCACCCGCCCGACCGGCGCCAGCTGCACGACGTTCGTGTGGTACGTGATCTCGGCGCCGGCCAGGACGATCCCGCCGACCACCGCGATCGGCAGCAGCGCCCAGGTCGTCGGCGCGAGCAGGTAGCCGAGCGGGAGCAGCAGGACAAGCGCCGTGTTGTAGAGGGTGAAGCGCAGCGACGAGCCCCGGTCGATCCGCCGGCCCACGAACAGGAAGGCGACGATCATCGTCGCCGACTGCAGCGCGGTGAAGAGACCGACGAACGCGTTCGGCGCGTCGAAGTGGTCGACGAGCAGGATCGGGACGACGGCCAGGTTCATCAAGTTGCCGAAGCCGAAGACGCTGAACGACAGCAGCAGCAGCCGGAAGCGGCGGTCGCCCCAGATGTCGCGGGCGATCGTGCCCGCGCCACGCCGCAGCGCCCGCTCGGCCGGCCCGTCGTAGCGGATCCGCGCGAACTGGAGCGCGCCGGGGAGCGAGACGACCGTGGCCGCGGCGAAGGCCCAGGCGGCGGGCACGGCGTCGATGAACGCGCCGGCGAGCGCGGCAGCAGCGATGCCGGCCACCGCCGCGCCCATCCGCACCCGGCTCATCGCCTGGGCCCGTTCCCCCTGCGGGTAGATGCCCGCCATGAGCGCCGTATAGGCGGCGACGTTGGCGATCGCGATGACCCAGAAGGCCACCGTGCTCATCGCGAACATCAGCGGGGTGGTCGCGACGAGCATGCCGACGAGGAATACGGCGCGGGCGAGCGCGATCGAGGCCACGACGACGCGGACCGGGTGGAAGCCGGTCAGCAGGTAGGCGAAGACCGGCGAGAGCAGGTGGCCGATGAAGGGGGCGGCGACGACGAGCGCGACGTCGAGCGGCGAGCCGCCCATCCGACGGACGACGACCGGCATGAACGCCACGAGGACGGCGATGAAGATGCCGCCGGTGATGCCGCCGATCAGGTCGATCTGGAAGTTGTGGCGGACCCGCTCAGGGGTCCAGTTCCGGTCGAGCACCCGCAGCAAAAGTAACGGGCGAGGCGCCCACCTGTCGCTATCGGATGGGCGTTTTTCGTGTCACCTTCGATGTATTCCGTCCGCTCCCGGACGCGGGCGAGGCTACTCGGGGCGCCGCGTGGGCCCAAGGCCGCCCGGACGCGGCCGGAAACCGCCCGCCCCGCCAC
>JBOGXT010000739.1:0-4219 GCA_050694635.1 Thermoleophilaceae bacterium | reverse complement strand
GTCGGCTCCGGCGCGAGCGGAGCTCGGGCGGCAAGTGCGATGCGCTCGACGCGAGCCGGGCAGCTCGCAGCGTGCTCGCCAGTGCGCGGCCGGCTCCCCCACGCGCCGGCGGCGAACGCCAGGCGTTGCAGGCGCTTGTCGCCGCACGTGAAGGCGCGGTGAACGCGAAACGGGCCGCTCTTTGCCAGCTGCGAGACCTGCTGATCACGACGCCGGAGCCGCTCCGCGCCGAGTTGCGGCCGCTTACACGCGCGCGGCTCTTGCAGCGGCTCGCGGCAACACGGCCAGACGGCAGACGTGACCCTGAGCTGCGCGGCAGCGTGCTCGCACTGCGCTCGATCGCGCGACGCGTCCTGCAACTAACCGGCGAGGAGCGCGAGCTCGCACGCGAGATCGAAACGTTGACACGCAAGCTCGCCCCGCAGCTGCTCGACCAACCCGGCGTCGGCCCGCACGCAGCAGCACAACTCGTGCTCTCCTGGTCACACCAAGGACGGATCAGCTCTGAAGCGGCGTTCGCGCGGCTCGCCGGCGCAGCTCCGATCCCCGCCTCCTCCGGGCAGACGATCCGCTACCGGCTCGACCGCTCAGGCGACCGCAAACTCAACCGCGCGCTCCACATAATCCTCGTCACCCGGAAACGCACACACCCAGCCACGATCTCCTACATCGAACGCCGACTCGCAGAAGGCAAGACCCGCCGCGAAGCAAACCGCTGCCTCAAGCGCTACCTCGCCCGCAGCCTCTACCGACTCCTCGAACACCCACCAATGACCGCTTGACTTTCATAGAAGCATCGCTGGCCCATGGGAGCGCTTGCCCACGCTCGCCCACAAGTCCGTGGCAACAGGCAACCTTCGTGGATGGCCACGACGGCTGAACACGGGATGCTGCGCACAGAGGTCGACTACGCCTGGCCTGCGATCCTTCGCCCGGCTTACGAGGTGAAGCTGGTCTATCTCGACCTCAATCAGTGGATTGGCCTCGCAAAGGCTGCAAGCGCTCACAAGGACGGTGCCCGCTAGGTCCAGGCACTCGAGGCGGCACGTGCGGCGAAGCACGCGGGGACGGCGATGTTCCCCCTTTCCGGCACCCACTACATGGAACTTGCGGGCATCGGCAGCTTCCGGCACCGCTCCGACATTGCCGGCGTAAGCGGGCGACCCACGTTGCCGGGCCGCCCGCGCGCCAACGCGCGCTAGAACGCCGTGCGGAATTTCTCCAGCACGCCGACCCAGCCGCCGTCGTAGTTCGACCGGCTCGTGGCGCCGTTTTCCAGGCGCTCCCAGCCGCCGTGCTCGAGCTCGACCCGCGTTCCCTCACCCTCGGGCGTGAGCCGGAGCTCGAGCTCCGTGTCGGCCATGTCGGCCTCGAAGCCCGGTCGCCACGTCATGCGAAGCCGCCGCGGCGGCTCCCAATCGACGACGCGCCCCCAGACCTCCTTGCGGCCGTCCTTCGCGGTCTCGACGAGCTCGCCGTCGATGAAGGCCAGGCGCTCGGCGTCGTCGCCGAAGACGCCGTGCGTGGCGAGCGGCCACCACGTCTGGATCCGATCGGTGAAGACGCGGAACGCCGTCTCGGGGCTCGCGTCGACGACGATGGTCTTCCGTACCGCCTCGGTCGTTTCAGTCGTGCTCACCTCTTCCTCCCTTCGTCCTGCTCGACCGCTTGCTTGAAGCTCTCGAGCGCGTCGGACCAGAAGCTGTCGAAGTAGTCGCGGAGCTCGGCGAGGCTCGCAGTGTCGACGCTGTAGACCCGCCGGGTTCCGTCGCGTTGCTCGGTCACGAGACCCGCCTCCTTCAGCACGCGGAGATGTTGCGAGACGGCCGGCCGGCTGACCGGCAGTCCGCGGGCGAGCTCGCCGACGGCGCGTGGGCCGTTGCGGAGCCGCTCGAAGATCGTCCGTCTCGTCGGATCGCCGAGTGCTTGGATGGCTACTGAGTAAGCCATGACTTACGGTAAGCATATGCTTACGGAATGACGGTGTCAAGTAGGCTCGGCGTCGTGGCGGAGCTGCGTCGCGCCGACCTCGCGGAGGACCCGCTCGTGCAGTTTCGGCGCTGGTTCGACGAGGCACGGGTGGTGGTGCGGCTACCGGAGGCGATGGCGGTCGCGACCGCGACGCCGGACGGCTCTCCATCGGCGCGGATGCTGCTCCTCAAGGCGGCGGACGAGCGCGGGTTCGTGTTCTTCACCGGCTACGTGAGCCGGAAGGGTGCGGAGCTGTCAGTCGTGAACGCGTCGAGCGTGTTGGAGTGGTCGTCGGTGCCTCGACGAGAGCGGACGTGGAGCGTGTCATCACCGCTGAGGTCGAGCTGGACGCCGTCGCTGTATTGCACGAAGAAGTACGGGAACCCGTGCAGCCGCGACGCGAGCAGGTCGACCGTCGGTCCGAGCTCTGCGAGGCGGGCCGGCAGCTCCGCGGCGGTCTCCTCGAAGCCGTCGTCGGCGAGCAGGTACCCGACGTCGAGGTCGGAGAGCTCGTCGCCGGCGCCGCGCGCGATCGAGCACTGGATCTCGAACGCACGGAAGCGCCGATCCGCTTCCGCCAGGTCGAGCAGCCGCGACAGGAGCGCCGCCTGTCGCTCGAGGCTCGCCGGCAGCGCCTCGATCCACTCCCTCCCCTCCACCACGCCCGAGTTCTATCCCAGTAGGCTCGCGCCGATGGAGATCTACAACCTGAACGGCGACGAGTGGAACCTGGAGACCGAGCACGAGGACTACGTCTTCAAGGACTGCTGGGTCGGCGCGCGGATCGGCGCCGAGCTGATCGGCGGCAGCATGTACGAGGTGGCGCCCGGCAAGAAACAGGGGCCCTACCACACGCATCACGGGAACGAGGAGTGGGCGATCGTCATCCGCGGGCGGCCGACGCTGCGCACGCCCCAGGGCGAGCGCGAGCTCCGCGAAGGGGACGTCGTCTGCTTCCCCCGCGGGAAGGCGGGCGCGCACCAGGTGATCAACCGGACGGACGAGCCCGTGCGGGTGCTGGTGCTCTCGACGCTGCTGACGCCTGACGTCGTCGAGTACCTCGACAGCGGCGTGGTCGCGGCCACGAGCCCGGCTGACGGGCGCCTGTTCCATGCCCGCGTCGGCCCGGAGGTCGAGTACTGGGCCGGCGAGTAGACGATGGCGATCTTCAACCTGAACGGCGACGAGTGGAACGAGGAGACCGAGCACGAGGGCTTCGCCTTCTCGCCCGCAGGCGACTGAGCAAAATCGCGCTCGCGCTGATCGAGCCCGCCTCCGTGATCGACACCGTGGACGGGCCCGGACGTGCTCGGCCCTACCGCATCGAGGCGTTCCGTCACGAGCTCGCGTCCGGCAAGACACCGCTATTCGTCTTCGGCCAGGCGTCGCAGACGCCGTTCGGCTCGATCTCAGGCTTGGAGAAGCAGCGGATGGGCGCCCGGGTCTTGGAGGTGCTCGGTGCGTGAGCGCCGCTGCTTCGTGCAGTTCATCCACCCGGGTGGCGAGCACTGGCCCGATCGGGGCGATCGCAAGTTCTGGAACCGAGAGGCGCACCGGCGCAAGTTCCTGAAGGGCCGGGGCCGCTACATCACTGGCGGCGAGGCGAGAGAAGGCGAGATCGTCTTCTGGGGCGAGTGGGAGCCGGAATCGCGGGTCCTCGCCCGCTACTCCGACCGGGTGGCAGACGGTCCGCACTTCCTCTACGAGCCGGGCGAAGCGGTCGGCAAGTTCGGAAAGCGGAATCGTCGTGCCGGCGAGGCTCGTGATGTCGGCGTCGTAAGTCACGAGCTGGTGCAGCTCGCTCCCGTGCCCCGAGAACGCGATCACGGCAAAGTCGTCCTCGGAACAGCCCTTTAGATCGTCTAGGTGACCCAGGATTGCGGCGCGCGTCGCCCGCTCGGAGGTCAGAAGCTCGCCGCCGTCGCCGAACGTGTCCGCAAACAGAGAATGGAGGGCGGACGCGTCTCGTTCGGCGCAGCTCAACCAACTAATCCCATCCGACGCATAGCGGTCGATGCCGATGAAGAGCCCGCGGAACATCCCACGCTTTTTGGCTACCACCGCTCCGAATGTAACCGCGGGATACGACGGGTCTCTCCCGCGTCGAGGGTCCGTAGGCCCTACCGGAATCGGACTTCTCGACCTGGGAGCTCCATAAACGGCTCCATACCCACTGCACGCTGGAGCCCATGCAAGTCCGTCAGAGCGAAAAACCCGCGCTTAGCACGGGTTTTGCAGAGCCCTCTGA
>JBOGXT010000738.1:0-8638 GCA_050694635.1 Thermoleophilaceae bacterium | reverse complement strand
GTCCAGCTCAGCGCCGCGCTGCGGGTGCCGGCGGGCGCGCCGGCGGCGCACGAGGCGCTGCGGCGGTTCGCCGATCCCATCTACCTGCACCAGGTCACCGAGCGCGACGCGGACGGGACGCTGAGCTCGTGGCATGACCTGCCCGAGGCGCTAGCGTCCGAGCACGACGGGCACGAGTGGCGCGTGCACTTCCACGTGCCGATCTTCCTCGAGGGCTACGAGGCGCTCGAGTCCACCCAGGACCACCTGCGGCGGACGATCGAGCTGGTGCGCGAGCGGTCGGTCTCGGACCACCTGGAGATCGAGACCTACACCTGGGACGTGCTGCCCGCCGACCTCAAGGCTTCCTCCGTGGACTCCATCGCGCGCGAGTACGAGTGGGTGCTCGGTGTCCTCGGCTGACGCCCTCGCGCGTACGGCGGCGCCGGCCTGGCGCGCCTGGCTGCAGCTCGCGCGCGTGTCGAACACGCCGACCGTCGTCTCGAACACCCTGGCCGGCGCCGTCCTGGTGTCGGCGGCCGCGCCGGGGGGGACCATCGCCGTCGTCGCCGTGGCGATGGTGCTCTTCTACACGGCGGGGATGATCCTCAACGACGTCCTGGACTTCGAGGTCGACCGCCGCGAGCGGCCCGAGCGCCCGCTGCCCTCCGGGCAGGTTTTGCGCCGGGCGGCGATCGCCGCCGTCGTTGGCCTGCTCGCCGTGGGCGAGGCGCTGCTCGCGCTCGAGGGGCTCGAACCTGCGCTGGCCGGCTTCGGGCTGATCGCCCTGATCGTGCTCTACGACGCGTGGCACAAAGGCAACGCCCTCTCCCCAGTGCTCATGGCCGCCTGCCGCGCCCTCGTCTACGTGGTGGCTGGCCTGGCCGTCGCGGGCGCGCTGAACGCCGAGCTGTGGGGCGCCGCCGCGGTGCTCCTCGTGTATGTGGTCGGCCTCACGCAGGTCGCCAAGGCGGAGGGCGGCGGCATCGCCGCGCGCTGGCCGGTGGTCGCCGTGCTCGCGCCCGCCGCGTACTGGGCCAAGGAGCTGCCGGCCCTGGAGGTCGCGCTGCTGCTCGCCGCCTTCGTGCTGTGGGCGGGGTACGCGCTCTGGCTCGTGATCGCCCGCCGGAGGATCGGGGCCGGCGTCACGCGTCTCATCGCGGGCATCGCCATCTACGATGCGATGGTGGTAGCCGGCGCCGGCGGCGGCGCCGCGGCCGTGGTGGTCTGCCTGTCCGCCTTCGTGGCCACCGTCGCGCTCCAGACCAGGATCGCGGGAACGTAGCATGCCGCAGAAGACCGTCGTCCTGTGCGCCGTCGCGCTCACGCCCGACCTCGTCGGGGCGGCCACGCCGCGCCTGAAGGCGTTCGCCGACCGAGGCGCCATGGTGCCGCTCGGCGGCGTCACGCCCGCCGTCACCGCCACGGTGCAGAGCACGTACCTGACGGGGCTCCCGCCCAGCGCCCACGGCATCGTAGGCAACGGCTGGCTGTTTCGGGACACCATGGAGGTGCGCCTGTGGCAGCAGTCCAACCGGCTCGTGCAGGCGCCGAAGGTGTGGGAGGCCGCGCCCGGCATCACGACCGCAAATCTCTCGTGGTGGTTCGCGATGTACTCGTCGGCGGACTTTACGGTCACGCCACGGCCGATGTACCCGGCCGACGGCCGCAAGATCCCCGACTGCTACACGAAGCCGGGCGATCTGCGCGACAGCCTCCAGGCGGAGCTCGGTCAGTTCCCGCTGTTCAAGTTCTGGGGGCCGGCGGCGTCGATCGAGTCGACGACGTGGATCGCCGAGGCCGCCAAGCGCGTCGAGCAGCGCTTCGCGCCGGACCTCTCGCTCGTCTACCTTCCACACCTCGACTACGCGCTGCAGAAGAAAGGCCCGGCGGTCGCCGGCATCTGGCAGGAGCTCGGCGAACTCGACACAGTGGTGGGCGACCTGATCGACTTCTACGAGGGCCGCGGCGCGCGCGTCATCGTCCTCTCCGAGTACGGCATCGTGGCGGTGTCCCGCCCCGTGCACCCGAACCGCGTGCTGCGCTCGGCCGGCCTCATCAACTACCGTATGGAACTCGGCCGCGAGGTGCTCGACATCGGCGGCAGCCAAGCCTTCGCCATGGCCGACCACCAGCTCGCGCACGTCTACGTGCAGGACCGCGCGCGCATCCCCGAGCTCACGGCGCTCTTCGAGACCACCCCGGGCGTCGGCAAGGTGCTCGACGAGGCGGGCAAGCGCGAGTACGGGCTCGACCACGACCGCTCGGGCGAGCTCGTCCTGATCGCCGAGCCGGACGCCTGGTTCACGTACTACTACTGGGAGGACGACGAGCGGGCGCCGGACTATGCGCGCACCGTCGACATCCACCGCAAGCCGGGCTACGACCCCGTCGAGCTGTTCCTCGACCCGGCGATCAGGGTGCCGCCGCTGGCGCTCGGCTCGCGCCTCGTGCGCAAGAAGCTCGGGTTCCGCACGCTGATGGACGTGATCCCGCTCGACGCCACGCTGATACAGGGCTCGCACGGGCGGATCCCCGACGATCCATCCAAGGGCTCGCTGCTGATCACGCGCCAAGCCGACCTGCTGGAGAGCGACCGGCCGCCCGCAACGGCGGTGCACGACCTGATCCTGCGGCACCTCGGCGTGCCGCTGCCTCGCGCTGCGCGCTCGTCACCGCTTCGCTCGCGGGATGCGGCGGCGCGATGACGCTCGTCGCCCGCAAGGCCGACCACCTGCGGATCGCCGCGGGCACGGACGTCGCGCACGTGGGCGGCACGGGCCTGCAGCGCTACCGGCTGCGCCACCGGGCGCTGCCGGAGCGCGACCTCGCCGACATCTCGCTGGAGACCGAACTGCTCGGGGCGCACCTGGGCGCGCCACTGATCATCTCGGCGATGACGGGCGGCACGCCGGAGGCCGAGGCGGTCAACGCGCGCCTGGCCCGCGCGGCGTCCGTTCACCGCCTCGCGCTTGTGCTCGGCTCGGGCCGGGCGCTGCTCGACGTGCTCGCCACCTACCGATGCACCGACCGCCCGCCGCTGCTGCTCGGCAACCTGGGCGCCGCGCAGGTCGTGCGGCCGGACGCCGGCGAACGCGCCGCGCAGCTCGTGGAGCTGCTCGAGGCCGACGGGATGACCCTCCACCTCAATCCCGTCCAGGAGGCCATGCAGCCCGAGGGTGAGCCCGAGTTCGCGGGCGTGGCGGAGCGCATCGCAGCCGTCGTGGCCGCGCTCGCTCCGCTCCCCGTGGTGGTCAAGGAGGTGGGCTTCGGGATGGACGCCGACGACGTGGCGCTCCTGCGCGACGCCGGTGTGGCGGCGATCGACGTGGCCGGCGCCGGTGGCACGAACTGGGCGCTCGTCGAGGGCCGCCGCCAGAGCGACGCGGCGCGGGTGGCGGGCGCCTTCGCGGACTGGGGAGTGCCGACGGCCGACGCACTGGTCGATGCGCTGGCCACGGCGCCCGCGCTTCCCGTGATCGCCAGCGGCGGGTTGCGCGACGGGGTCGACGCGGCGAAGGCGCTCGCACTCGGCGCCACCGCGGTCGGGCTCGCGCGGCCCTTCCTCCTGGGCGCCCGGACCGACGAGGCGTCGGAGACAGCGGCCGCGCTCGTCCGCCAACTGCGGGTCGCGGTGTGGGCTGCGGGAGCGGCGAGCTCCGCAGAGCTCTCGCGCGCGCACCTGCGCTAGTGGCGAGCCCCGAGGCGCCGACCCCCAAAAGGCGCTGCGGTCGCCGCGAACCGCGCGAGCGATGGCTGGCCGGTCGTTCGCCTGTCTCACACGACGAGTCGGTGGCGAAGCAGCTCGCGACATCGAGGCCCGAGCGGCGCCAAGCAGACCTCTTCGCCGGCATCGCCGATGCAAGCGATCGGCGCCGCGGGCTGATCGCGGCGCTGTCGACAACGCAAAAGTCCGGCAAGTTTGTGCCGATTGCGCCTCGAGTACGGACGCGAGACGTCGAATCTCGGGGCCAAGGGTTCGATTCACTGGGGGCCTGCAAATCGACGGCGATGGCTCTCCGGAGTCGACGGCCGGAGCGGGATCGCTCGTCTCATCCGCTTGGTGAGGGCAGAGGGCTGGACCATGGCAACGTCGACATGGTGGGTGTTCCAGCGGTTCATCGAAGCCATGGCCCCGCCGGCAGCATTGGGGCCGGGTTTGATTATGCCGGTCAGCGAGCAAAACCCTTGACAAGCAACCTCGATCGGAGCTAGGTTTTGTGCGACGGGAGCCGTGCGCCCATTGATCGCCGGGCACGGGACACGCGGCGGACGCCGTTAACGGCCCGCGTGCCGAACAACGGGAGAAGGGAGCACCATGAGGGCATTCATCGGCCGGCGCCGCTTCATGCGCGGCATGATCGTGGCGGCCGTGGCGGCCAGCCTCGGTTTCGGCGTTCTCAGCACCGCGAGCGCCGCGCCGCCTGACTGCAAGGGCCGGGGGGTCCCGGTCAGCAAGGTCTCCATCCAGCTGTGGACGTTCGCCGAGTACGTCGGCTTCGGCTCCGACGCCGCCACGCAGGCGCGGCTGGAGGAAGTCCTGCGCCGCCTGAGCGAGATGGGCTACCGCAACGTCGAGCCGTTCACGTTCAACGGGCTGACCGCCGAGCAGTTCCGGGCGCTGCTCGACAAGTACGGCCTAAACGCGTCCGCCGAGCACACCTCGATCGCCGAAGCAACTTGGGACCAGACCCTCGCGGACGCGAAGACGCTGGGCCTGCGCTATCTCGGCGCGGGAGGGACGCCGAGGGACTTCACGACCGAGCAGCAGTGGATCGACTACGCCGAGATGCTCAACAGGCTCGGCGAGCGTGCGCGGCAGCAGGGGCTGGAGCTGATGGTCCACAACCACAACTGGGAGTTCCAGCAGGTGTTCGGCGACCGCACCGCTTACGACATCTTGCAGGAGCACACCGACCCGCGGTACGTGACCTTCCAGCTTGACCTGTACTGGGTGACCGCTGGCGGCGCGGATCCGGTCGAGGTGCTTCGGCAGTACGGCGACCGCATCGAGCTGTTCCACGTCAAGGACATGGCACCGGACGGCTCGATCGAGATCGTGGGCGAGGGCATCATCGACTTCCCGACCATCTTCGACGCGGCTGGCGGAAGCACGAGGTACTACGTCGTCGAGCATGATCCGCGCTTCGGCGATCCCAGCTTCGACCCGTTCGAGGCCGCCGAGAAGGGCTTCGCCTACCTCGACTGCGTGACGTTATGACCGCGCGACCGCGCCCGCGAGCCTACGCCGCCCGGCGCCAGGGACGCCCGGGCCCGGAACAAGCCGAGTCGACGAATCCGCCGGAAGCAGGACTTAACCCATTGGCTCCCGAGCGCCGCACCGTCGTCGGTCCCCGCACACGGGACCGTGTCGGCCGACGCGACAGCCCCGTGCCCCGATCGCGGCAGCAGGCCGCGCGGGGACCACTTCTTCTACAGGGAGGGATGATGAGCACGCTCTCATCGATACTCGTCCGCCTCGCCGTCGCGCTCGTCGTGGTCGCGGGCCTCGCGGCACCAGCCGTCGCGAACGCGCAGCAACAGAAAGGCAAGAAGCCCGCCTTCAGCGTGCTCGTCTTCAGCAAGACGGCCGGCTTCCGGCATGACTCGATCCCGGCCGGGATCGAGGCGATCACCCAGCTGGGCGCGCAGAACGGCTTCGCGGTCACCGCGACCGAGGACGCGACCCGGTTCAACGACCGGGAGCTGGACCGCTACGCCGCCGTCATCTTCCTGAACACGACGGGCGACGTGCTCAACGCCGACCAGGAGGCGGCGTTCGAGCGCTACATCAGGGCCGGCCGCGGCTACGTGGGCATCCACTCGGCGGCCGACACGGAATACGAGTGGCCGTTCTACGGCGGCCTCGTGGGAGCCTACTTCAAGAGCCATCCGGCGATCCAGCGGGCGACCATCAAGGTCGCCGACCGCGTCCACCCATCCACCCGGATGCTGCCCAACCGCTGGAGCCGGACGGACGAGTGGTACGACTACCGGATCAACCCGCGCGGGAAGGTGCACGTGCTCGCCACGCTGGACGGGACGACGTACGAGGGCGACACGATGGGCGCCGACCATCCGACGGCGTGGTGCCAGGACTACGAGGGCGGCCGGTCGTTCTACACGGGCGGCGGTCACACGCAGGACAGCTTCGCCGAGCCGCTGTTCCGGGCGCACATGCTCGGCGGCATCCGCTGGGCCGCCCGCGCGGTGGCCGGCGACTGCGGCGCCACCGTGGACGCCAACTACGAGAAGGTGACGCTCAACGACGAGCCCGGCGAGCCGATGTCGCTGGCGGTGCTGCCCGACGGGCGCGTGCTGCACAACACTCGGCCCGGCGAGGTGTGGATGCACGACCCGCAGACGCGGACCAACAAGGTCATCGGCAGCTTCGACGGCCAGCCCGGAAGCCTGCCGGCGCTCTACACCCACGACGAGGAGGGGCTCCAGTCGATCGCCATCGACCCCAACTTCGCGTCCAACCGCTGGGTCTACATCTACTACTCGCCGCTGCAGAACACACCGGCCGGCGACGCCCCGAACGAGGGCACCGCGAAGACGTGGGCGACCTGGCGGGGCGACATCTTCCTGTCGCGCTTCAAGCTCGTCGGCGACACGCTCGACCCGGCGTCCGAGCAGGTGATCCTCAAGGTCCCGGTCGACCGCGGCATCTGCTGCCACGTCGGCGGCAAGATCGACTTCGACGGCCAGGGCACCCTGTTCCTGTCGACCGGTGACGACACCAACCCGTTCGCCTCCGACGGCTACACGCCGATCGACGAGCGCAAGAAGCGCAACCCGGCCTACGATGCGCAGCGCAGCGCCGCCAACACGAACGACCTGCGCGGCAAGGTGCTGCGAATCAACGTCAACGCGAACGGGTCGTACTCGATCCCGGCCGGCAACCTGTTCCCAGCCGGCGACCGCACGCGGCCCGAGATCTACGTCATGGGGCTGCGCAACCCGTTCCGCTTCTTCGCCGACACGGACGGCACGCTGTACCTCGGAGACTACTCGCCGGACGCCGGCTCGGCGAACCCGCTGCGCGGCCCGGCCGGGACGGGCAAGTGGGCCGTGATCCGGCGCGCCGGCAACTACGGCTGGCCCTACTGCGCCACGCCGGAGCTGCCGTACCGCGACTACGACTTCTTCACCGGCAAGTCGGGGCCGTACTTCGACTGCGACAACCCGGTGAACGAGTCGCCCAACAACACCGGCCTGCGCGAGCTGCCCGCCGCACAGCAGCCCGACGTCTGGTACTCGTACGCCGAGTCCTCGGTGTTCCCGGAGCTCGGCAGCGCCGGCGGCATCGGCCCGATGGGCGGCCCGGTGTACCACTACAACGCCGCCCTGAGCTCGACGACGAAGTTCCCGCAGTACTTCGACGGCGTGCCGCTGTTCTACGAGTGGACGCGCGACTACACCAAGGAGTTCCGGCTGGACTCGGCCGGCAGCCTGCTGAAGATCAACCCGTTCCTCCAGACGACGGTGTTCGACAACCCGATGGACATGGAGTTCGGGCCGGACGGCTCCCTCTACACGCTCGAGTACGGGGACGGGTTCTTCTCGGAGAACCCGGACGCTCAGCTCGCCCGGATCGACTACGTCAAGGGCGCCCGGTCGCCGATCGCGCAGGCGAGCGCCACGCCGACCGACGGCGCGGTGCCGCTGACGGTGCAGTTCTCCAGCGAGGGCTCGCGCGACCCGGATCCGGGTGACTCGATCCGCTTCGCCTGGGACTTCGACGGCAACGGGACGACGGACTCGACCGACCCGAACCCGACGTTCACCTACACCCAGGCCGGCCGGTTCGAGGCCAGGCTCACCGTGACCGACTCCTCGGGCAAGACGGGCGTGGACACGGTGACCATCACCGCGGGCAACACGGCGCCGAAGGTGACCATCGAGCTGCCGCCCGACGGCGGCGTGATCGACTTCGGCGACAGCGTGACGTACCGCGTGGCCGTCCAGGACGCCGAGGACGGGACGGTGGACTGCTCCAAGGTGCAGGTCACGTACATCCTCGGGCACGACTCGCACGGCCACCCGCTGTCGAGCACGACGGGCTGCCAGGGGACGATCACGACCGCCAGCGACAGCGGCCATGACGCCAACGCCAACGTGGTGGGCGTCATCAACGCCTCCTACACCGACAACGGCGGCAACCTGGCGCTCACCGGGTCCGACGAGGCGATCCTGCAGCCGCGGCGCAAGCAGGCCGAGTTCTACAGCTCGCAGTCCGGCGTCCAGACGGAGAACACCGCCGACACGGGCGGCGGCATCAACGTTGGCTTCATCGAGCACGGCGACTGGCTCTCGTTCACGCCGATGAACCTCCAGGGCATCACGGCGCTGGACTTCCGCGTCGCCTCCGCCGGGACCGGTGGCCGGATCGAGCTGCACGTCGACTCGCCGACCGGCCCGACCATCGGCACCGTGCAGGTGCCGGTGACGGGCGGCTGGCAGACCTGGACGAACGTCGTGATGCCGGTAACGGATCCGGGCGGGACGCACGAGCTGTTCTTCGTGTTCCTCAACAACCCCGGTGACAGCGGCCTGTTCAACATCAACTGGTTCGAGTTCGTCGGCCAGGGGGTGGGCACGCCGTAGCCGGGCCCGGCATCCGGTGACGTGACACGCGCGGGGCGCGGCCTTGAGC
>JBOGXT010000737.1:0-5894 GCA_050694635.1 Thermoleophilaceae bacterium | reverse complement strand
GGCTCGAGCCTGGTCTTCGCAAGCCCCGCGACTGGCGACCTCGCCATGATCAGCACGGCTGCGCTCACACCGCGCACCGGTACGCCCGGGGCAGCGTTCCGTCCGCCTGGCGCAGGGCGAGGAAGCGCTCCACCACCAGCCGCTTCCCCTCGGCGAGCGAGACCGCGCCGGGCGCCACCAGCAGGTCGGGGCTCGCGTGGAGGTCGCCGCCGACCGGGTGCCAGTGCACGCCGTCGGCCGTGACCGTCAGCTCGGGCACCATCACCGAGTCGTCCACCTCGAGCCCCTCGGCGGCGAAGCCCCGCTGGACCAGCGGCCGGACCGCGAAGTCCGCGCCCTCGATGCCGAAGCCGGCCAGCAGCTCCGCCAGCTCGCCGACCTCGCCGCGGTTGTCCGGCGTCTCGGTCATCGCGGCCCGCATGGGCAGCCCCAGCTCGCGCGCGTACCGGATCCCCTCGATCGTTCGCTGCCACGAGCCGGCCCCGCGCCAGCGATCGTGGGTCTCGGCCCGGGCCCCGTCGATCGATGTCTGCAGCACCAGGTTCGGCCGGCCGGCCAACCGCCGCAGCTCCCGCCCGCGCCGGCCCGTGAACAGCATCGCGTTGGTCAGCACCACCGTGGCGAGCCGTTCGCTGGCGTACTCGAGCATCGTCACGATGCCCGGCTCGAGGAACGGCTCCCCGCCGGTCACGAAGAGCTCCTCGAAGCCCTCGGCAAGCGCCTCGTCCACAAGCCTGAGGAAGCGGGCGAGACCGATCGAGCGCCGCCGCGCGGCCGGAGATGACTCCACCGCGCAGTAGGCACACGCGAGGTTGCAGTGAAAGTTCGTGTAGACCCAGAGCCGCGGAGGGAAGACGGCGGAGCCGAACAGCGGCATCACCGGCAGTACGTCGTCGGCCGGGTCCGGCGCGGCCTCCCAGTTCAGGCCGTCGGCGGCGAAGCCGGCCGGCAGCGCGTCGCGGTACACCTGGTAGCGCCCGCGGGCCCGCTCACGCGGCGGCACCACCTCGAGGCAGGTCGTCCACCAGCCCGACTCGACGGTCTCTGCAAACGCCTCCGGCAGGCCCGTCTCCCGCATTGAGGCGGCCTGCGCCGCGTGGTCGTAGGCGACCCGCACGAGCTCCGCCCGCGCCTCGCCCTCGTCCATATCGAGCACCGCGTACCAGGTGTCGGCGCTGCCGTCGTTCGCCGGTCGCCCCACGGCGCCGACGTTCACGACCAGGCAGCCGTCCAGGCGCCGCTGCCAGTGGATGCCGGTGTGCGTGCAGAGCAGCACCTCCGCCCCGCTGGCGGCGACCCGCGCTCGCAGCTCGTCCTCCCCAAGCGACTCCCACATGAAGTCGTTCACCGCGAGCGGCGAGCCGTGCACCATGTGCACGTCGACGCCACCGATCCGCTCGCGCCGCTCGGACGGCAGCTCGCGCATCCAGGCGGCGAAATCCCCGCTCGTGTGGGCCCGCGTGTAGTCGTACATCAGCTGTGCGTAGCGGTTGTCGCGCGGGTCCGAGTAGCCGCAGCCGCAGTCGGGATCGCCACGGCCGATCGCGATGTCGTAGTTGCCCGCGATGCACTCGACCCCGTGCTCGAGCAGCAGCGGCCACACCGCGTCGCACTGCGCGCCGAAGCCGCCCAGGTCGCCGAGGCAGAAGATCCGCTCGCAGCCCCGCCTCCGCGCGTCGCCCAGCATGGCCGCGAGCGCGTACGGATTGGCGTAGGCACCGCCGCAGGCGGCGATCCTAGGCACGGCCTGACTCCGTGGGCGGCACGGTCGACGCAACTCTAGTCGTAGGCTTCCGCCCACCGCCTGATCCGAACCCGCCGGCCGGTGCGAAGCGACTACGAGATGATCAAGACCAAGCCGCGTGTAGCGATCCTAGGCGCGGGCCCGATCGGGCTCGAGGCCGCCCTGGCCGCCGCCGAACGCGGCTGGCCGTTCACCGCCTACGAGAGCGCCGCCGAGGTCGCGGGCAATGTGCGCGACTGGGGCCACGTGCGCCTCTTCACCCCCTGGGACATGAACGTCTCCAGCCGCATGCGCCGAGCCCTCGAGGCCGCCGGCCGGCCCGTTCCGGCCGGTGGCGAGCTCCCCACCGGCGCGCAGCTGGCCGACCGCCTCTTCGACCCGGTCGCGCGACTGCCCGAGCTCGCCGGCGGCGTCAGGCTCGCCACACGCGTCCGCGCGGTGGCGCGCGCGGGCCTCCTGAAGCACGAGGAGATCGCGAGCGAACAGCGCGGCACGCACCCGTTTCGCCTGCTCCTGGCAAACGCGAGCGGCGACGAGACGATCGAGTACGCAGACGTCGTGATCGACTGCACCGGGACCTACGCACACCCGAACAGCCTCGGCGACGGGGGCATCCCGGCCCCCGGTGAGCGCGCGCTCGAGCACCGCATCACCCACCGACTGCCCGACTTCCGTCGCGAGGCTGGCGCGTGGGCGGGGCGCACGATCCTGCTTACCGGCGCCGGACACTCCGCGCAGACCGCGGCGCGCGAGCTGGCCGAGCTGGTGCGCCGGGCGCCCGGCACCCGCGTGACCTGGGCGATCCGCAGCCGCGAGCCGGACTGGGGCAGCGTGGTGGGCGACCCGCTTCCGGAGCGCTCCGGTCTGAACGCCACGGCCTCGGCGCTCGCCGGCGGGGCGTCGCCGGCGGTGGACACCCGCCTAGGCGCCGTAACCGAAGCGGTCGCGGTGCGCGGCGAGCGGATCGCCGTGACCCTGGCAGGCGCGCGCGAGGTGCTGGAGGTGGACCACATCCTGGCGCTCAACGGCTGCGTCGGCGACGCCGGCATCTATCGCCAGCTCCAGGTACACGAGTGCTACGCAACAGCGGCGCCGATGAAGCTCTCCGCCGCTCTCCTCTCAACCGGCGCGGGCGCCGACTGCCTCGCCCAGACGAGCCACGGCGCGGACACGCTGGCCAACCCCGAGCCCGGCTTCTTCATCCTGGGCGCCAAGTCGTACGGACGCAACAGCCAGTTTCTGCTGCACACGGGCTGGAGCCAGGTCGACGACGTGTTCGGCCTACTCGCGGGCTGAGACCGGCCCGCCCCGACCGTCCGGTCAATCGATCGGCTCGAGGGACGGCGGGGACGGGCTGGCGACGCTCTGGAACTCGGCGGAGAGGTTCCGATGGAAGCGACGTCCCTGCCGCCGCCAACGCAGCCGCGTGGCTGGACTCCTTGGTGGTACGACTAGCGGCGATGGCGGCGCCGGACCGCGCTCCGTTTCGTGACGCGGGCAACCGCCAGGACGGAAGCGGGGGCCGGGCCCCACCCCCGGCCCCCCCCGCCCCGCCCCGCGAGGCGGCCGCCGATCAGCCGGTCGCGGTGACGCTGATCCGGGCCACGGGCGCGTTCACGTCCCAGCCGTGCACTCCCGGAAGCAGGTCCCGGCGGCCGGTGATCCCGGCGTGGTGGCGGATCACGTCGTTCTGGGCCAGCGCCGGGTCGCTCTGGTCGGTGCCGGGCTCGCCCGTCACGCCGATCAGGCCCTGGCAGGGTGGCACGATGTCGGCGAGGTCCTCGGTGTTGGCCTCGGTGCCCGCGTCGTAGCCGGCCGTCTCCACCGTGACGCTGTCGCCCACCTTTCGCGGCAGCTTGAGGGAGTTCACCCCGGTGAAGCCGTCGTTGGTGCAGATCAGCATCGCCGCCAGCGAGAGGCGCCGTGCGCCGTGTTCGGTCGTGATGGAGAAGGTGGTGGTGTCGTCGAACATCGCCGACCCAGGCTTGCCCGCGGGGACCAGCGGGCCGCCGGGCGCCTCGACCACGTCCGCCACGTCGCGGTCGGAGCCGAGTCGGGTCAGCATCGGCGCGTTGTTGCCGTTCTCGGCTATCTCCTTGAGACCGAAACTCGCTGCGCTTCCGACCTCGAACAGCTCGTTCTTGCCGCGGTGAGTGGCCGCCACCGCAGGTGTGAGCGGCTGGCCGCTCGTCAGGTTGGTGAAAGTGACCTCGAAGCTGTCAGCCCGCTTGGCGTCAGCGGCCGGCGCGGCCGCCAGCGCAGTCACCGCCGCTGCGGCGGCGACGAGGCCTGTGGTGCGCTTCATCCCTTCCCCCTCTCGTTCGCTTCGTCTGTAAGCCGACCCTAGGCCGCGAAGCTTTCGAGAACCTTGCGAGAAGGTGAACAGCCAGCGGAATCGAGGTGCTTACCGGGCGATCCGGGCATCGGTGACGAAGGCCGTCAGTGCGAACCAGAACTGCTGGTCGTGGCGGACCGGCGCCAGCCGCTCGCCGGCCAGCTCGCCGGCGACAGCCCGGCCGGCGATGTTCCAGCGCGATCCCGTCTGGCGGTCCACGAAGCCGTCGCCGCGCCGCTCGAACCGGAGCCGCCGGCCGTCCAGGCGCTGGTCGAAGGCGGCGGCCGTGCCGACGTCGCGCGAGCCCGCGATGCTCGGCGCGTCGAGCGGCGACACCACACCGCGCTTGAAGAAGACCACGACTGGACGCCCGCCCGCCTCGGACTGCACGACGGGGTCGCGCGCGAGAGGCTGAAGGGTATGACCAACGTCTCGTCCTCGGCGAAGGCCGCCACGACGCGCTCCTTCCTCGGCCGCAGGTTCGCTGCAACGGGATAGCCGTGCGCGGGGCAGCGTTGCGGACGCCACGGGAGCGTTACTCAAGGCGTAAGTGTTTAGATGCCGCCCCGGCGCTACGGTGGGAAGCGTGAAGCCGGCTGTCTGGGCCGCGGTGGCAGCTGCGCTCCTCCTCGCCGGCTGCATCGGTGGCGGGTCGGACGAGCGGGAGCCACAACCGCGCGCTCCGGCGCCCGAAGCGGCCTACACATACCCGCCCGCGCCAAGCGCCAGGACCGGGCCGCTCGACCGGCGAGTGGAGCGGATGCTGTCGCGCCTCCTCCGGCAGCTGCTCGAGGGGGAGCCCGACGGCGGCGCGCTCGAGGCGGTCGCGGCCTCGCGTGACGCCCGGCTCGGCTGGCTCCTCTCCGACGTGCTCCGCTTCACTCGGGTGGGCCCCGCCCAGGATGCGCTGGTGACCGCGTTCGGGCGGCTGAGCGGGGTCGACGTTCGCGACGATCCGTCATTTGCCGATAGTGCGTGGCTCAGCGTGACCAACCACCTGATCGCCTGGGACCTGCCCGCGCCGCCCGGCTACCGCGAGCGCAAGGCAAGCCTGTTCCTGGCGCTGGAGCCGCGCTGGGAGCCCTTCTTCGCGGACCCCGACGCCGACATCGACTGGCGGCTCGTGTCCTGGGGCGGCGTGCTGATCGACGACCGGCCCGAGGGCGATCCCCGCCCCTGCCTGCGCGGCTGCATCCCGGCGCTCGACGACCCGGCGCTGACCGCCGCGGATAAGGGCGCTTGGTACGACGACGACCGCACCGTCTTCGGAGTGGTCGTGGGCGGTGGCGCGGTCGCCTTTCCGAAGAACATCATGGAGGTGCACGAGATGGTCAACATCACCATCGGCGGGCGCCGCCTCGGCATCCCCTACTGCACGCTGTGCGGCTCCGCGCAGGCGTACCTGCTCGACTCGGTTCCGAGGGGGGTGGGCCGCCCGGTGCTGCGCACCTCGGGACTGCTCTCGCGCTCCAACAAGGTGATGTACGACCTGAAGAGCCGCTCGGTGCTCGACACGTTCACAGGACGGGCGCTATCGGGTCCGCTGCAGGACGCCGAGGTGGTGCTCGAGCAGGTGACGGTCGTGACGAGCAGCTGGGGGGCGTGGAAGGAGGCCCATCCCGGCACGAAGATCGTGGCCGAGGATGGCGGGATCGGGCGCGAGTACCAAGACCATCCGCTGGGCGGGCGAGACGACCGCGGTCCGATCTTCCCGGTCGGCGACGTGGATCCGCGCCTGCCGGTCCAGGCGCAGGTCGTGGGTGCGATCGGCCCGGGCGGGCGGCCGGTGGCGTTCCCGGCCGAGGAGGCCCGCGA
>JBOGXT010000736.1:0-3235 GCA_050694635.1 Thermoleophilaceae bacterium | reverse complement strand
GTCTGCGTGACCCCGTCCTCGCCGGCTCCGTCGCCGAGCCCGGGCAGCAGCGAGTCGAGACCGGCACGATGGGCCGCCGGGAGCGCGTCGAGCGCAGGGTCGCCGTCGCGCACCAGCGGCCGCAGCGCGCCCAGCAGCGGGGCGTAGGGCAGCTCGCCCTCGCCCAGCTCGACGCAGTCGCCGACCAGCACGAGCGCGTCGAGCCCGCGCGCACGCCCGTTCAGCTCGTCGACCAGGCGCGACTTCCCGACGCCGGACTCGCCGGCCACGAGCACCAGCGACGATCGCCGGTCGGCCGCGTCGTGGAGCGCGGCCTCGAGCTCGGCGAGCTCGCCGGCCCGGCCGACGAAGCGGGCGCTTGTCATGCGGGTGGCCATCGTCGGCCCACCATCTTCCCATCCCATGTCAGCGAGTCTGCACCTAAGGCATGGCCGGCAACATCGGGCATCTGCCTACGTGCGAGCCTTAGCCGCGATGAAGGCCGGGCTGTGCGACACCTGTCGCCACCAGAAGCTGATCCACAACACGCGCGGGAGCACGTTCTCGATGTGCGAGCGCTCGAAGACCGACGAGCGCTACCCGAAGTACCCGCGCCTGCCGGTCGAGCGCTGCCCTGGGTACGAGAAGCGGTCGAAATGAGCGCGGTCAGCCTGCGGGTGCGACGGCGCATCCGCGCTGCGCGGCGGCGCGCCTGAGATCCCGATCCCAGCTGATGACGGTAGTGGCGCCGCTCACGGCTAGCGCGCTCGCGAGATGCACCGCGTCGTAGCCGCGCAGCGCAAACTCCTCGGCAAGCTGTCCTGCCCGGCGCGCGAGCGGCGCGTCGATCCCGACCAGCGACAGCTCGCTCTGCAAGGACTCGAACTCCTCCCGCGCCCGGCCGTGCCCGTTGGCGCTCAGACGTGAGCGGCGGCGCGCCGCCGCGAGCGCAGCGCGACCTTCGGGGTAGGACAGGATGCTTGACACCGCGCGGTGGCGCATGGCCCATAGCCCGGCGACCAGCTCAGAGCCGTCCTCCACGATCACGAGCTTGACGAGCGCCGAGGTGTCGAGGTAGAGAATCAGCGGCGCTGCTCGGCCACGAGGTCCGAGACCGAGCCGCGTGCCGTCACCCGCGCCCGCCGCGCGCGACGCGGCCGACCGGGCGGCGTGACGAGACCGCGTCGCACCAGATCCTCCAACGGGTCCTCCCCATCGACGGCTGACAGCCGGGCGATCGGGCGGCCGCGACGCGTAACAACGACCTCCGCGCCCCGCTCGACCCGCTCGAGATGCTCGCTCAGGCGATCATGAAGCTCCCGCACCCCGACCTCGTAATCGTCGGCATGTAGCGTCATGCCAGCGATCGTAGCAGCTACATCGCGCCTAGCGCGTTCCCTCGACGACCGTCTCGCCGTCGTCGGCCACCCGCACCTCGGGTGCCTCGTCGGAGACGGTTCCGGTGAAGCTGCCGCGCGGCGCCTCTCCGCCGCCGGCGCCCACGGCCTTCGCCTTGCCGTCGAGGCCCGCGGCCACCCGCCAGCGGATGTCGAACTCGCCCGCCTTCACCGCCGTGACCGACCAGCGGAAGGATCTCTCCCGGCCGGCCCGCAGCGGGCCGCAGGCCCAGGTGTTCACGTAAGCCGTGTCGCAGCCGAGCGGGGACGCGTCCTTCGACTCCGGGAAGCCGCCGATGTCGCGCGGCACGCCGTTGATCACGAACTGAGGCCGCTCCGGGTCGGCGAGCTCGGGATCGGCCTTGCGGTAGTTGAAGCCGTCGACCGTGACCGCGATGTTCGGGATCGTGCGGTCACCGGCGTTGCGCACCGTGATCAGGAGGTTCGAGCTCTTGGCGAGCTTCTGGTCCTCCGGGAAGCTGGCGCGCACGACCTCGACGGCGAAGTCGCCCTCGGGCTCGTCCTCGTCCTGGCGCTCGGCGCCGCCGCAGCCGGCGACGGCCACGACGCCCGCGAGGATGAGCGCGCTGAGGTTCCTCCTCGCCTCCAAAGCCGGGCGAACATACCACCGAATCCCTGCTGAGGGCGCAGGTTGCGCCGTGCGACGGTTGTCCCTGGCGGCCGCATCGAACATGCCATAGGCTTCCTGCGCGAACGTGTTTCGCAGGGAGAGCGCGTTGCTTCTCCGGGAGGAGTTTGCTTAGTGGTCCGAGCCGCAGCCGATCGGGTCTTCTTGCCGACCAAGAACCTGCTGGAGCAGGTTGGCGACATGATGATCCTCACGGGCAAGACGCTGGTATCGGCGTTGCGTCCGCCGTACCCGTACGGGACGGAGTTCGTGCAGCAGTTCCTGTTCATGCTGCGCCTCTGCTGGCTGCCGCTGACCATCTCGACGATCGCGTTCGGCTACGGCGCGCCGGGGCTTCAGGCGGGCAACTTCCTCGTCCTGTTCGGCGCGATCGACCGGCTCGGCGGCTTCTTCGTGCTCGCCTCGATCCGCGAGTTCGCGCCGTTCGTAACGGCGATCATCCTGGCCGGCGTCGGCGGCACGGCCATCACGGCGGACCTGGGCGCGCGCAAGATCCGCGAGGAGCTCGACGCGCTCCAGGTGCTCGGCGTCGACCCGATCAAGAACCTGGTCGTGCCGCGCTTCCTGGCCCTGATGGTCGTCACGGGCCTGTTCAACATCTACGCGCTGATCTTCGGCATCTTCGGCGGCGTGCTGGCCACGCTCACGTTCGACGCGCCGCTGGGCCCGTTCTTTGCGACTCTGCTCAACAACGCATCTACGACGGACTTATGGGGATCTGTCGTTAAGACCACCCTGTTCGGCGCCATCATCGCGATCGTCTCCTGTTACAAGGGGATGACCGCGTCTGGAGGCGCGGAGGGGGTGGGTAGAGCCGTGAACCAGGGCGTCGTGATCGAGTTCCTCGGCATCTTTGCGTTCAACTACGTCTTCACCCAGACCCTGCTCGCGACCCACCCCGAGATCTCGGTGATCAAGTAATGGGGCGCACCTGGCTGTCGGTACCCAAGGACTGGATCGCCTCGTTCGGCGACATCGCCAAGTTCTCGGCGCGCGTGGTCGCGGACGTCTTCAACGGCCGCGTGTTCCACTTCTTCGGCGAGGCCCTGCGCCAGGCAGGCATCCTGATCCTGGGCTCGGCGCTCGTGATCTGGGGCCTCGCCTTCATCCTCGGCCTCCAGTGCGGGATCGAGGGGGCCTACTTCAACCGCTCCGTGGGCGCCCCGGCCTACGCCGGCGTCTTCTCCGCCTGGTGCGACCTGCGCGAGAT
>JBOGXT010000735.1:0-1584 GCA_050694635.1 Thermoleophilaceae bacterium | reverse complement strand
AGGCGCGCGTAGTCGCCGAATGCCGTGGCCGCCCCGGCGCCGACGAACACCGCGCCGGCGCTGCGCTGGCTCGCGCCGAGGGCTTTCCCGTGCATGCCGAGTCGATGGAGCGCCGCGCGTGAGCCGCACCGCCTACATCCACCGTGTGACCGGCGAGACCGACATCTCGCTCTCGCTGGCCCTGGACGGGACCGGCGCCGGCGAGCGCAACACCGGGGTCGGCTTCTTCGACCACCTGCTCGACGCCGTGGCGCGCCACGGCGGCCTCGACCTCGAAGTCCAGGTGCAGGGCGATCTCGAGACCGGCCCGCACCACTCCGTCGAGGACACCGGGCTGGCGCTCGGCCAGGCGCTCGACGAGGCGCTCGGCGACCGCGCCGGCATCCGCCGCTTCGGGCACTCGGTCGTGCCGATGGACGAGGCGCGGGCCTCGTGTGCGATCGACGTCTCCGGGCGGCCGTTCACGAGCCTCGAGGGCTCCTTCCCCGCCGAGCGCGTCGCCGACTTCGACACCGACCTCGTCGAGGAGTTCCTCCGCGCGGTGGCGAACACGGCCAAGCTGACGCTGCACGTGCGGGTCGAGGCAGGCGCGAACGCCCACCACATGGTCGAGGCCTCCTTCAAGGCGTTCGCCCGCGCGCTGCGGGAGGCCGTCGCCGAGGACCCGCGCGTGGAGGGGGTCCCGTCGACCAAGGGCCTCCTGTGATCGCGATCCTCGACTACGGGATGGGGAACCTGCGCTCGGTCGCCAAAGCGCTGGAGCACGTGGGTGCCGACCCCGTGCTCACGCACGACCACGCTCGGATCCGCGAAGCGAGCGCGCTCGTGCTTCCCGGGGTCGGGGCGATGCCCAAGGCGATGGAGCAGGTGAGGCGGCTCGGCCTGGACGAGCTCCTTCACGAGCGGGTCGAGGCGGGCGTGCCGGTCATCGGGCTCTGCATGGGGATGCAGCTGCTGTTCGAGTCGACCGAGGAGCTCGGCGGGGCGGAGGGGATCGGCCTGTTGAGGGGACGCGTGGTTCGCCTCGAGGCTCCCAGGGTGCCGCAGATCGGCTGGAACCCGGTCGCCTGGCGGCGCCCCAGCGCGCTGGTCGAGGGCCTCCCGGATCCGTGCGCCTTCTACCACGCCAACTCGTTCGCACCGAGGCCTCGCGACGAGGAGGACGTGCTCGGCACGGCGGACTACGGCGGCGAGTTCGTGAGCGTGGTGGAGCGGCCGCCGGTGTACGGGCTGCAGTCGCACCCGGAGAAGTCCGGTCCCGACGGGCTGCGCCTGCTGCGCAATTTCCTGCAGCTCGCATGATCCTCCTGCCCGCGGTGGACATCCGCGACGGCCGGGCGGTGCGCCTGCGCCAGGGCGACTTCGACGACGAGACCGTCTACGCCGACGACCCGCTCGAGGCCGCGCGCTCGTTCGTGGAGGCGGGCGCGCGCTTCCTGCACGTGGTGGACCTCGACGGGGCGCGCGATGGAGAGCCGGTGAACCTCGAGCACGTGGAGCGGATCACCTCCGAGCTCGACGTGCCGGTGGAGCTGGGCGGCGGGCTGCGCTCGATCGCCTCCATCCGGCGTGCGCTCGCGGCGG
>JBOGXT010000734.1:0-17164 GCA_050694635.1 Thermoleophilaceae bacterium | reverse complement strand
GTGCTCGCGGGCGTGCCGCCCGGCGCGGCGTTGCCTGCCGGCGCGCTGCCCGTGGAAGGTGCCGCCCCGGTCGTGGCCGCAGCGCTCGTGCGCGGCCCGGCGGTAATGCGCGAGAAGCGGATGTTCGTGCCGTCCGAGGCTCGATCGAGCTGCACCAGGAGACTCGGCATGTCGACCGTGCTCGGGATGGCCTTGCCCAAGCGCACCATTGCGGCGTAGTCCGCCTCGAAGCCGTCGCGGGACGCCTCTGCCTGCTCGGCCTTCGCAACCGCCGCGTCGCGGTCGGTCTGCGCCTGCGTGAGCTGGTCGCCGAGCGTGGCGGCCTCCTCGCGCTTGGGACTGAGCACCATGAACCAGTAGAGGCCCAGAACCACCAGCGGAACCAGGAAGAGCAGGATCTTGCGATCGCGATCGCTGATGCTCACGATCCACCTCCAAGCGCTGCGGGCACTGCCCCGCCGGCTGCCTCCTCGGCGGGATTCGGCGCCGAGAAGCTGACTGTCACGGCGAAGCGGTAGCGATCGCTCACACAGGAGTCGCCGGACGAAGCGGCGCCGTCGGTGGCGCCCTCACCCTCGGTCGGGTCCTGACGGCCCGACTCGGTCAGCTGGACGTCCTCGGTGCGGTGAAGCTTGCGGAGGCGCACCATCAGCGCCGCCACGGAGGGCTGGCCCTTGGCGCAGCCGCTCAGGGTCAGTGACGGGTTGAGCGGAGCCGCGGTCCCCGGCGTCGTCGTCGCCGCGCCGCCAGAAGCGTCCTGCGGTGCGGTCGAGGCGCTCATGTCGAGCAGCCAGACGTCGTCGGGAATCACGTGCGAGACCTCGCGCATGAGCCGCTCCCAGTCGAAGCGGACGGCGGCCCGGTCGCGCACCGATGCCAGCCGGGCCTCCTTGATCTGCGCGAAGCCGCTGAAGGCGCTGAACGAGCCGGCGCGCTGCCGGGCCTCGGCCGCCTCGGCCTCGGCGGTCGCGATCTTGCCCTCCTTGTCGCTGATGTCGTTGGTCGTCAGCACATACGCCACGGCCATCGCCAGGAGGACGGCAAGCAGCCCCACGACCGCGTAGGCGCTGCCGCCGAGCTTCCCGGATGGCCGGTGCCGGCGGCTGGACTCCGGAAGGAGGTTGACCGGCCTCATGCCGCCCTCCCGAGAGCGAGACCAGCCGCGACCGTGTAACGGCAAGGATCCTCGCTGTCGGTGACGGCCGAGCCGTCGAGCGCACCGAGGGGGGCCGCGACCGTCACCGGCAGGCCGAGCTGGACGCCCAGATCGCTGACCAGAGTGTCCTCGCGCGAGCCGGGGCCGGACAACACGACCTCGCCGACCGGCTTGGCCTGGGGCTGGGTCATGTAGTAGTCGATCGAGAGGCGGATCTCGTCGGCAAGCCGCGAGCTCGCATCCTCCTCGTCCCATTCCGCGGACAGCGGGCGGGTGAAGAAGCAGGACGATCCAACGGCGACGGCTAGGTTAGTCACCCCGCCAAGGTGACAGTAGACGCGCGCGTCGTCGTCACCGGCCGCGAGCACCCGAACGAGCGCGAAGGCGTCGAGGTCGATGCCCTCGGGCTTCAGTCCGGCGATCTTGGCGGCCTCGAGGACCGCGTCGATCATCGAGCGTCGAGCGGCCACGACGACGACCTGCATGCGAGGGGTGCCGTCCGGCGCCGCGACATAGCCGGCCACCTGGTGGTCGAGCACCGCATCGTCGAGCGGCATCGCAATGGTCTCCGCGGCCTGAAAGCGGACCGCGGCCTCGCGCTGCTTCGGGTCGTCGATCGCGGGCAGCTCGATCACGCGCACGACGATCTGCTGGTTGGTCACCCCAAGGCGGACGCTCCGGGGAAGGCGGTGCTCGGAGACGAAGTTCCTGAGCTCCTGACCGAGCGCCGCGGGATCGCTGACCTCACCATCGCGGACAAGACCCTCACGGAGCTCGACGCTTGCGGCCCGCAGCAGGCGGCCGCCGTCGGTCTGCGCGGCCGCGACGTAGCGGCCGTCGATATCGAGGCCGATCGTGGCGCGGTCTGAATTCTTTCGGAGGGAGAGGGCCATGAAGAGAGCGGGAGGGTTGCTACCCCGGTCTATCGGCCCCGTCTCCGAGACCCTTGACTGGGACCTACCAGGCGTCCAGGCCCAGTGGACGCTACGCGAGGAAAGCGTCCTCGTAGAGCTCGATCAGCTCGGGCCCGGCGAGGATGCCGACGATTCCTCCAAGTGCGAGGAACACGCCGAAGGGCACTCCCTTCTTGCGCGCCGAGATCCCTTCGCGGGCCATCATCCCGACGCCGACGAGCGTGCCGGCCAGGAAGGCGACGAGCATGGCCGGCACAATCGACAGCCCGAGGTAGAGACCCATCGCCCCGCCGAGCTTCACGTCGCCCATGCCCATTCCGGCGGGATAGGCGAGGGCCGCCAGGAACAGGAACGTGAATGCGCCCGCGCCGGCGATCAGGTGCTCTGGCAGCTCCGACACGTCGACGATCGCAGTGGCAACGATCCCCCACGTCGCGGCCGGGTAGACGATCGCGTTCGGGAGGAGCTTGTGCTCGAGATCGATCGCGGCGAGGGCGATCAGGACCGCCACGAACGGAAGCTCCAGCACCAGGTCCTCGTCGAAGCCGCGGATCGCGACGACGACCGCGAAGGCGACGGCCGTCAGCAGCTCGACGGCGGGATAGCGCGGGGAGATCCGAGTGCCGCAGTTTCGGCAGCGGCCGCCCAGGACGAGCCACGAGACGATCGGGATGTTGTCCAGCGCCCTCAGCGTCATGCCGCAGTCAGGGCAGCGAGAGCGCGGCGCCACGATCGACTCGCCCCTCGGCACCCGGTGCACGACGACGTTCAGGAACGAGCCGATGGCGGCCCCCAGAACCCCCGTGCCGACCACTGCCACAACCATCGCTCGAACCCTGTCAGGCGAGGCGGACGCGAGCGTCCGCCTCGAGGCGCTCAGGGTGCCGTGGTCTGCTCCGTCTGGCGAATGACCCGCCAGCCGGTCTGGATCGGATCCAGGAAGTGCGGTGGCTGCCGGTACTTCAGGCGGTCGTCGTAGTTGTAGTCCTTGATGTACCCGGTGTTGTTGCTGCCGAAGGTGCCGACGGTGCCGCGGTAGTTCTGCGCGATCGCCCCGTTCACCGTCAGGGTCCCGAGGGCGTTTCCGCAGAAGTAGTTGTCCACTGTGAAGGAATGATTGATGGAAAGCATCGCGGCGTCGATCCGGTTCACCGCCACGCCGCCGTCGTTGTTGCAAGCCCAGCTGAAGCGGTCGCTGCTCGAGTTGTAGGTTGACGACAGATTCGTCACAGGATGGTGGACGCGGATGAAGTTGTCCGCGATCAACCCGAGCATCTTGTTCGCGCCATTTGCCTGCTGGATGTTCGCCATGATCCGGACGTCCCGCTCGGCGGCGACCGTGAGGTCAAAGCCATACGTGCCTTGGATCTCCACGTCGCCGCACTGGTCGTCGACCAGCTGGGTGTTGATCGGATCGTAGAACCCGCACGTGCCCCCACCGTTCTGTACGAAGATCACGCCGTTGGAGGGCGGGGGGACGGTCTGGGTGACGCCGCCGTTCGTGATGCGCAGGTTGGAGCCGTTGAGCTCGATCTGCGTGCGCCCCGTGAAGAGGTACGCGGGATCGACGACGTTCCTGAGTACCCCCACTGAAGGGGGTGAGAGCGTCCCCGCGCCGAAGCGCCGCTCGCCCACGAAGTTCGGGTTGTTGTTGCTGCAGCCGGAGTTCCCCCTCCACCCGCTGGGGTGGACCGCCTCAATCTTGTCCCGCACCCCGTTGACGTTGCGACCGAAGACCGGCTGGCCGCAGACGAGCAGCTGATCGTTGGTGTGCAGCGGTCCGTCCACGCCGTCGCCGGTGATGAAGTTGATCTCCGTACACGAGATGTCCACCCGCAGGTCGCTGCGGTTCCTGCGGACGTCGTAGCTGACGCTGGCGTTCCGGCGCTGGTCGTAGTAGCGCCCGCAGTTCACGCTCGCCCAGTCCTGGATGTCCGTGTAGGTCCCGGACGAATCGGAGAAGGAACCGCCCGACGGCGGGTAGCCACCGGTGTTGATGCGGTAGCTCACCGGGTTGGCGGTCTCGTAGTTGGTGTAGTAGAGGAAATCGACGAATCCGATCCGCCGGAAGGTCGCTACGAGCGAGCGGTCCGCCTTACGGGCGAAGCCGGTCGACCGGATGCGGATCGTGCCGGCGCTCGGATCGATCATCGAGAGGGAGTTGTTGGGATCGCATGCTGTCGCCGGGGGTTGCGGAAGCAGCTCGATGGCGTACTCGGCGTCGGTGCCGGGCACGGCTCTGCGCTGGAGAGGATTGGCACCTCGCTGGTTGATCTTGGCCGGGGCGGGGACTCCCGTGCACCGCGTCCAGTAGGAGGCGTCCTCGTTGAGATGGAAGAGGTACTCGTTGATGCCGGCCTCGGCGGCGGCGTAGGAGCGCTTGAAGTCCTGGTCGTGGCGAGCCTGGTGCTGGTCGCCGCCGGCGGCGGTGAGGGCCACGAGGCTCAGTCCGATGGTTACCGTCATCGTGCCCATGACGGCCGGCATCGAGAAGCCGTGCTCGCGCCTGAGGCGCCGCAACAGTGCGGTCAGGTGGTGCATTGTGGTCCTCGCAGGTCCTGGTCAGGATCGGTCGGATTCGCCATCCGAACGATCACCGAGTTGACGAAGGTCGTGTCGACGCGCTCATCCTGCCCGGCGACTCGCGTGCGGAAGGCGATCTGCACGCGCACCAGCCGCGCTCGGTCTGCCAGCGACACCGGGGTCGTGAGCAGCTCACGCGGCTCGGTCGGGGTCGAGGCGTCGTAGGCGTAGTAGGCGAGGTAGGGCAGTGGCGACCCGCTCTGGTCCTTGGCCGGTTCGATCCCCTGGACGATCACGCGCTCCGTCGGGGGTCCCGGGAAGCTCACGTTCGGCGGCGTACCGGAGCCGGTCCAGACCTGCTCGCGGAGGTCATTGCCCGAGATGTAGATGCGCCGCTGCTCCGGCGTGAACGCCTCATCGCCGAGGTCCGCGTAGAACGTGACCGAGTTGTCGGTCGCCTCGGTTACCGGCGTGGCCGTGCCAAGGCACACCTGGGATCGAAGCCGCTGCGTGATCTGCTCCATCGCCACCCGCCCCCGCTGCGTTCCATCCACGCGGCCGGTTACGCGGGTGGTATGGCCCTGGGCGCCGTCCATCATGGCGGCGGCCGACAGGATCACGACGACGCCGAGCAGCGACGCGACGAGCAGCTCCATCACGGTGAAGCCGCTCTCCTCGGTGAGGCGCTTGCGCAGGCGGTCGAGCATGGTCAGGAAGCCGGGCACGATCCGTTGGCGCCGCTCGACGCGGGTATGTCGATGATGATGTTCTCGCGGTCGGGGTCGTTGTTGTTGATGTTGGTGAGCTCCAGGCGCCGGCGGGGGGTCGATCCGGGCGGGTCGTAGTCCGCGCAGATGTCGTAGTTGCCGTACGGCATCCCGGGGTAGAGGATCCGTCCCGCGGCGATGACCGTGGAGGGTGGCGTGACGATCTCCGTCCCGGTGAGCGCCGGATAGGTGAACACCGTGCCGCAGGAGTTGTCGTAGAACCGGACCGTCGCGTCCCTGACGGCGGTGCCGCTGTACTGCACCAGCACGTCGAGGGACGGCTCCAGAGCGTTCGCGGTACCGCTTCCTCCAGGACCGAGGAGCACGTTGCGCGGCGACTGGCCGAACAGCTGAGGCCTCGCGTTCGGGCAGCTGCCCGCGTAGACCGAGTAGGGGCTGGTGAACGGGAAGAGCATGAAGGGCGTGGTGATCGAGGCGATCTGGCTTCCATTCGTGAAGAAGAGCGCGCCGGGCGCGGGAATGCCGGTATGCGCGGCGGCGAAGGCGGTGCCGCGATCGGCCACCTCGGCGCCGCCGGCGTTGATCGTGGTGAAGCTCGCGGTGACGCGGGCGGCGGTGTCGTACGAGATGATCTTGTTGCTGACAGCGCCGTCGGGAACTCCAACCGGATCATTCACATTCGAGACTCCGGCGGGCGTCACCTTCCCCGGCTGCGAGAAGCTCACGTTGTAGTCGCCCGCCGGGATATAGGTGAAGAAGGCGCAGCCGTTCACGTCGGTCGCGTCCGAGAAGTTCCCGGGACCCGCGATCGAGACGTTGAGCCCCTGGATCGGGGCGCCGTCGCGGTTCACGAGCTGGACGCTGAGGCCGCCCTCGTCGGGACCGAAGGAGCCGGGCTTGGGGGCCATCAGCGTGTCGGCCGACACTGGGTCGATGCGCATTCCCGGCCACGTGACTTCGGAATGGAGCTTCAGGTAGTCGATCCCGCCGCTGCCGGTCGTGCAGCCCTGGTTGACCGAGTCCGTGACGATCTCCGCCGTCGACTTGACGGTGTAGGTGACCTCACCCGCCTTCACGGTGCGGGTCTCGGGGCCTCGGAGGATCAGCGTGCGCACCTCGACGCCACGCATGCGCTCGGTGTCGTCTTGGGCGAGCGAGGCGGCCACCGCACGGCCCTTGTTTGTCCCGGACGTCGCTCCGGCCACGTCGAAGCCGGTGAGTAGTCCAACCGCGATCAGCGCGACCACAGCGGCCGAGACGACGACCTCCATGAGCGCCATGCCACGCTCGTCCCGGTCGAGGCGCGAGCGGAGGGTTTGCAGGAAACCGGTGGCGTAGCGCCCCATGTCGTTGACCATCGGCCAGAGCCGGCAGCGCGTTGAGCCCGGTGGACGTGCAGTGGACGAGGGTTTATGAAACGACAACGGGCGGGCCCGAGGGCCCGCCCGTGCAAGTCGTCGCTTGTCAGCGAACTGGGACTACCAGCTGCCGCTAGACGGGCACCCGGCGTCGCCGGTGGTCACGCAGGTGCGCTGACTCGTGCCGGCCGCAGCGTCCTTGACGATGCTGAACCGGTTATTCGTCTTCGACGTGACCGTGATCGTGTAGCTCTGGGCAGCCACGGGGTTGACCGTGAGGGTACTGCCCTGGCCGTCCGCCAGAGTCGGCTCGATCTTCCGAAGCTCGGCCGGGGTCATGCCGGTGTACGTCTGGGCGTCCGTGTAGTAGGCCTCAGCCGCCGAGGCGGCGTTGCGGACGGCGGACTTCGCCTCGCCATCCTGAGCCTTCTCACGCTGGCCGAGGAACGCCGGAATGGCGATGGCGGCCAGAATGCCGATGATGAGCACCACAACGAGGAGCTCGATGAGCGTAAAGCCCTTCTCCTCGTTCTGGATGCGCTCGCGGAGCTTCCGCAGCATGTGTCTCCTCCTTGAGGTGACAATCGTTTTGGTCCGGTCGCCAGCCGTCCCGGTTATTGCCCTCCTTGGAGAAGTTCCTCGGTGGCAGCTCGGCCGGGTTCTTTGTGGAACCCCCGGAGCTTTGCGTCCCCGCCTCGCGACGGGTTTGCCTTTTCACCGTGACTCTGGCATTCCCAGTGATCGACCGGGCGCCCGAATCCCTTGACCGCGAGCCCGCAGTGGACTAGTCCAAACGTCCAGAGCGCGGCTCGCGCGGAAGCGCTCCGGCCACAGCAACCGTGCTCCCAGGAGCACGGTGAGGGGGACGCTCCACGCGAGGTACGCCGCCGCCTCCACGTCGGGCGGAGCCATGTTGGGGATCGACACGAGGGTGATCCAGGCGAGCAGCGCGGCGGCGAGCGAGAGCACCGGCGGGCGTCTCGAGGCGTGGAGCTCCCAGGCGGCGAGCGACAGCAGAAACGGCACGCTGTAGTAGGAGATGTTCCACGTGTCGAGGACGCAGCGGAGGAGGAACGCGAACGCGAGGAGCAGCAGCCCCTCGTGCCAGGGGCGCCGCCGTACGCGGGGGTAGAGGAGGAGGCTCACCGCTAGGGGCACGCCCACAAGCAGGGGATGCGCGATCCCGGTGAGCCACTCGGGCGGCACCCGGTAGTCCGGCTTCACCCCGAAGTTCCCCACCACCACGTGGCCGGTGTCGCCCAGGAACCACCACGCCTGCCATGGCTGGAAGATCGTGCCCGCGTCTCGCGCCACGGCGCCCGCCATCTGTGGGCCGGACCCGTCCAGGAACAGCGGGAGCATGACCACTCCGGCCACGGCGCCGGCTACGGAGAGCAGCTTGAGCCGTCCGGCCGGAAGCATCGCCAGGAGCGGCAGCACGGCGAAGACCGCCCAGGGCTTGTTCGCGATCGCCAGGCCGAGGAGTGCGCCGGCCAGCCCCGGGCGGCGCGAGCCCGCCGCCAGCGCGGCACCAACGCACAGCGCCGCCCCGAGCACCTCCTCCGGATGTCCTATCTCGATGGCTTTGAGCGAAAGTGGGCAGGCGGCCACGAGGAGAAGCACGATCCAGCAGGTGCTCTTCGGGCCCCCGAGCGCCCTCGCCCGCTGGAACAGGACGACGGACAGCACGGCGGCCGCAGCCAGGCACGGCAGGGCCATCGTCCTGAACAGGGCGTGGTCTCCCCCGCCCCACAGGTCGGGCAGGAACGCGAACGGCGCCCGGAGCACGAGCGACCCGCCGTACGCGGGGGCCCCGGCAAGGAAGCCGGCGACGTCGCCGGACCGCAGCGCCTGAAGCGAAGTCTCCGCCTCGAGCTCGTAGTCCGTGAACGCCGGCGTCGGCATTCCGAGCACCGCAAGCGCGAGCCCGCATACGGCGGCGACGCTCGCGGGCAGCCACAGATCGCGCAGAGCTCTCCCCATATCTAAGGAGATCGGCCGGCAGCGGCGGCACTTGAGCCGATTGGAGCGATCCGGCCTCCGGGTGCGCCACTAGCATCGGGGCAGTGCACCTGCGTCGCGCCCTGCTCCTGTTCGCGATCGTCCTGGGCCTGGCCGCGATCACCGCATCGGTCTCGCGCCCGGACGAGGATTCTTCGTCCCCGCCGCCTCCCCCGACGGTCGCCGAGCAACCCGAGCCGACGGTCGAGCCGGGGTCCGCGGCCCCCGAGGCCCCGGGCACCTTGGTTCTCGACACCGGGCCGCGCGAGCGCGTCCGCGTGGAGCCGGGACAGCCCGTCACGCTCGAGGTGAGCGTGGACGAGCCCGGGTTGGTCGAGATCCCCACGCTCGGCCTGAGCGCCTTCGGCGAGCCGCTGACGCCCGCCCGCTTCGAGATCCTCACGAGCGACTCCGGACGTCTTGAGGTGACCTTCACGCCAGTCGACACAGACGAGAGCGAGCCGGCCGGCACGCTGGTGGTGGCCGAGCCGAAGAGTTGAGACCGGCGCGCCCCTGGCTGTCGCCTGCTCGCTGCTTTGGCGCTGGCGGGCTGCTCGGCCGGCGCCGACGACCCGGGCGCGCCGACGAGCGATCGCCGCCAGCCGGCGGGCGAGCGCCAGGAGCGGAAGGCGCCGCTCCAGGAGCCCCAGTGTCCGGCCGAGCTGCGGAACTGCCCATCGGCGAGCGGCCGCATCCTCTACGTCGAGCGCGTCGATCCCGACGGCGACGGGACGCCCACTTCGTGGTGGCGAGCAGCGCGTCCATCACCGCGCCGGGGCTATCGGTGATCGACGTGAAGCGGTCGCTTCGCCCGCGCCCGCTGCGGGGGCCCGGCGACCGGCTGAGCGCAGCGGGCCCGGTCTACACCGGCTCCTACGGGCAGCGGCAGATCGAAGCGATCGAGCTGCACGTCGCGCGGTGAGCGCCGCGATTCGAACGTTCAGCCGTTCGGCGATCTCGCCACGGGGACAAGTGCTCGCCGAGCGCAGGAGTCAGGTGAGGCAGTACTCGCCCACCTGGGATCATCACGTTATCGCCACCGCCTCGGGCGACACCGTCCCAGATCTCCTACGTCGCCAAAGTCCATCCCACCCCAGAGCTGCCAGTCGAGCTCGACGTCCGTTGGATCCCGCAAATGCGATACCCCGACGATGAGTCTCGTGTCTGGGTAGGAGTCTTCGAGCCTAATGTCGTGAATCAGCTCCGGCTTTTCGAAATCTGACACGGCGAGCTTCGCCTGGTCGAGACATTCGCGCTCGTGCACCTACGGATCCGTAGGTATGTACGCGCTCATCCCGTAGTCGATCACCTTGCCGAACGGGCAGACGCAGATCGACGCGCCCAAGCTACACCTGGCCCGGTGAGCGCCTCCGATTTGGGCGGTCAGCGCGGCTTCGAGCCGCCAACCGGAACCAGCTCGATGTGCGCCGCGGGTGCAAGCAGCATCGTGAGCCCGTGGCGCGGATCGCGCGGCGATCGGCGCTGCTCTCGCAGCACGACGGCCGACCACGGTCTCCCCTCGTCGAGCTCCGGGGCGAGCTCCGCCGCGACCTCCCGCGGCACCCAACCGACCTGCTCGCCGGCTCCCTCGTGGTGCACCGCGATGGCATTCGGGTCGTGCCGGTTCTCGGGATCCCGCCGCAGCTCGAGCGGACGTCCCGGCTCGACCGCATCCGAGGCGAGCCCCTCGGCGTGGTGCGTCGCCGCGCCCGCCACGCCGACGACCCAAAGGCCGCGCTGGGCGAGCTCCGAAGAATCGCGCGCGAGGTAGCGCCCTGAGCCTCGGTCGACGACGTGGTAGCCGGCGAGCCAGACCTGGCCGCCCTCGTCCGGGTACCAGTAGCGCTCCTCGTAGTCGACGTCGACAACCACACTCGACCGCGGCGGCCCAGTCATCGGGAACCTCTCACACGACCTGGAACGCTACGCCGAGTCGCCTGTAGACCTCTTGCGCGCGCCGGTCGAGCGTGAGCAGAGGTCGTCCATGCGCCTTGGCTTCGAGCCCAGCCAGGCCGTCGTATGCCGCTCCTCCGAACACGCTGGCCTCGGCCAGCTGTGCGGGCAACTTGCGTCGGTCGGCGTCCGAAAGCCACAGCGGCTCCTCGTGGAAGCGTGAGCCGAGCACCCGGGCGGCGGCCGCAGCCGGCACCGCGAGCCCGGCCGGCAGCCGGGTCAGCACGGAGTACGTCTCGACCATGACGTGAGCTGGAATCGCGACGACATCCTCGAGCGCACGCGCGGAAGCTTCGTGGTCATCGTGCCACGCCGCAAGTGCGGCAACCACGGCGCTCGCGGGGACGGTCAGGCACACCCATTCGCAGTCGTCGTCCGTCACCGAAGGCGGGCATCCTGGTGACGGCTCACGAGGGGGGATGCAGAAGCACGAGGACGATGACTGGGGCCAAGGTCAGGCCGAAGCTCAGCATCGCGGAGAAGATGCCCGCGCTCACAGCCTCGTCCCACGCACCCCCCGCCCTCAGGGCAACGGTCGTGCCGACGAAAACAGCCGCCAGAGCGCCGATCCGCAGCAAGAAGTACATGACGTCCTCCGCGCCGTCCGCGACCTCCCAGGCCACGACACTCGTCATGTTCGAGCCAATGGCAGCCACGAGCGAGAAAGCAGGATCTGTCGAAACCGCTCCGGCATGGCCGTCGATCAGCGGTCGGAAAGACTGAGCGCCGAGATGGGCTACTTGATCGAGTCGTAGATCTTGAACATCGGCATGTACATCGCGATCACGATGAAGCCTACGATCGCCCCGATCACGATGATCATGATCGGCTCCAGGATCGAGGTGAGCGCCTTGATGGCCGCCGCCACCTGGTCCTCGTAGAAATCCGCCACCTTGGACAGCATGGTCTCGAGGGCACCCGTCTCCTCGCCCACCGCGACCATCTGGCAGACCATCCCGGGGAAGGCCTCGGGGACCTTCTGCATCGGGGCGGCGATAGTGCCGCCTCGCTTGACGGACTCGCGCACCTCCTCCATGGCCTTCTCGATCACCTTGTTGCCCGACGTGCGGCCCGTGATCTCGATCGCCTCGAGCATCGGCACGCCCGCCGCGACGAGGCCTCCGAAGGTGCGGGAGAAGCGCGCCAGGGCGATCTTCTGGACCGTGGACCCGATCTTCATCGGGAACTTCAGCCGCAGGCGGTCCCACTGCATCTTTCCGCGATCGCTCCGCTTCCAGTGGCGGAAGCCGAACACGATGGCCACCGTCCCGATCACGAGCACATACCCGCGGTCGGTTACGAGGTGCGAGAGCCACACCGTGAACTTCGTGATCGCGGGCAGCTCCCCGCCGAAGTCCTCGAAGACCTTCTCGAAAACCGGCACCAGGAAGGCCACCAGCGCCAGCAGCACCGAAATCGCGAACACCGCGATCAGGATCGGGTAGATCATCGCCGCCTTGACCTGCCGGCGGAGCGCCGCGTCCTTCTCGAGCTGGTCGGACACGCGGTTCAGCGTCTGGTCCAGGATGCCGCCGATCTCGCCGGCCTGCACCATGGCCACGTAGAGCTCGTTGAAGACGTCGGGGTGGCGCCCCAGGGCGTCTGAGAATGCCAGGCCGGCCTCCACGTCCTTGCGCACCATGCCCCAGACCTCCCGCAGCTTCTCGCTCTCGGTCTGCTCCTCGATCACGTAGAGCGAGCGCAACAGCGACATGCCCGACGACACCATCGTCGAGAGCTGGCGCGTGGCGACGACCAGGTCGTCCGCCTTGACCTTGCGGAAGTTGGCGAGGATGTCGCTGGCGCTGGCCTTGGCGCGCTCCTCGATGTCGAGGACGATCAGGCCCTTGGAGCGGAGCTGCTGCGCGACGGCCTGCTTGTCGTCCGCCTCGACCTCGCCCTTCGTGGGGGCACCCGCGAGGTCGAGCGCCTTGAATGCGTAGGTCGCCATCGCCTAGGCCACCCTGACCGTGCCCATAAGCCTGCGCAGCTCCTCGGGCGACGAGGAGCGGGCCTCGGCCAGCTCGCGCGAGATCTTGTGCTCGCGCACCAGCTGCGCGAGCGAGGTGTCCATTGTCTGCATCCCGAACTGCGCGCCGGTCTGCAGCGCCGAGTAGATCTGATGGGTCTTGCCCTCGCGGATCAGGTTGCGAACCGCCGGGGTGGGCACCAGCACCTCGGTGGCACAGCACCGTCCCTGCCCATCCGCCCTGGGGAGAAGCTGCTGAGTCACGATTCCCTGGAGCGCCACGGAGAGCTGCACGCGCACCTGCTGCTGCTGCTCGGGCGGGAACACGTCGACGATCCGGTCCACCGTCTGCGCGGTGTCCTGGGTGTGGAGGGTGGCGAAGACGAGGTGGCCGGTCTCGGCGGCGGTCAGCGCCGTCGAGATCGTCTCGAGGTCGCGCATCTCGCCGACCAGGATCACGTCCGGGTCCTGACGCAGCGCGCCCTTGAGGCCGAGCGCGAAGCTCTGCGCGTCCGCTCCGAGCTCGCGCTGGTTGACGATGCAGCGCTTGTGCTTATGCAGGAACTCGATCGGGTCCTCGATCGTGAGGATGTGCTCGTGGCGCGTGTCGTTAATCAGGTCGAGCATCGCGGCCAGGGTCGTGGACTTCCCCGAGCCGGTCGGGCCCGTCACGAGCACGAAGCCGCGGGGCTTCTTGGTGAACTCCTCGAGCACCGGTGGCAGGCCCAGCTGGCTGAGGCGCGGCATGTCGTGCGGGATCAGCCGGAAGGCTGCCGAGAGCGCAGCGCGCTGGAAGTAGCAGTTGACGCGGAAGCGGGCCTTGCCGGGTATCGAGTACGCGAGGTCGATCTGCCAATCCGTCTCGAGCCTCTGGCGCTGATCGTTCGTGAGGATCGAGTAGACGACCTCGCGGGTCGTCTGCGGCGTCATACGCGGGTAGTCCAGCGCGTGCAGCCGGCCGTGGTGGCGGATCATGGGCGGTGATCCCGCTGTGAGGTGAAGGTCCGAGGCCTCTCGCTCCATCACCTGCAGCAGGACTTCAGCGAAGTCGAACTCCATCGTCTCTCCTTATCGGCCGGAGGGCCCGATCACGTGACTCTCGCCACCTCGGCGATGGACGTGATTCCGTTTTTCACCTTCTCGAAGCCGTCCACGCGCAGCGTGCGCATCCCCTGCCCGACGGCCACCTTCCTGATCTCGTCGGCCGAAGCCCGCTCCACGGTCAGCTCGCGGATCTCGTCGCTGATCACCATCACCTCATAGAGTCCCGTCCGGCCCTTGTAGCCGCTGCCGCCGCAGCGGTTGCAGCCGACCGGGTCGTAGGCCTCCAGGTCGAAGGCCACCGGAAAGCCCGCCTTCGCCAGCGATGAAGTCGACAGCATCGTGCGCTTCTTGCAATAAGTGCAGAGTTGGCGCACGAGCCGTTGCGCGACCACCGAGACGATCGCGGACGCGGAGAGGAACGGCTCGATCCCCATCTCGGTCAACCGGGTGATCGCGGACGGTGCGTCGTTGGTATGCAGCGTCGAGAGAACGAGATGGCCCGTGAGCGCGGACTCGACCGCGATCTTGGCCGTCTCGGCGTCGCGAATCTCGCCGACCATGATCACATCGGGGTCGGCGCGCAGCATGGAACGCAGGCCGCTGGCGAACGTCAGGCCGGCCTTGGGGTGGACGCCCACCTGCACGATGCCCTGCACCCGGTACTCGACCGGGTCCTCGACGGTGATGATCTTTCGAGTCGGCTCGTTGATCTCGTTGAGCGCGGCGTAAAGCGTGGTGGACTTGCCGGAACCCGTGGGCCCAGTGACGAGAACGGCGCCGTAGGAGCGATGAAAGGCGTCCGAGAACGTCTCGAGGCTCTGCTCCGACATGCCGAGCGAGTCGAGCCCTATCAGGGCCTGCTCCTTGTCCAAGATGCGCATCACGATTCCCTCGCCATGCGCGGAGGGCATCGTCACGACGCGGATGTCGATGGAATGGCCGTCCACAGTGAGCCCCACCCGGCCGTCCTGGGGCACGCGCTTCTCCGCGATGTCGAGATCGGCCATGATCTTCACGCGCGAGATCGTGCCGGCGGTCATGCGGCGCGGGATCTGCGTCGAGTCGCGCAGCACGCCATCTACCCGGAAGCGCACGCGCATGTCGCGACCCTCGGGCTCGAAGTGGATGTCGGAGGCGCCCTCCTCGACCGCCCCGGCGATGATCGAGTTGACCATCTTGATGACCGGGGCGTCCTCTGCCGACTCCCTGATCTCGGTGACCTCCGCGAGATCCTCGGCGTCGGAGTCAACGGCCTCCGCAACGGCGTCGTCCAGCTTGTTCATGCGCCCGATCAGGGCCTGGATGTCATCGAGCGAGGCAACGACCGGGCGCACCTCGTGACCTGTCATCAACTTGAGATCGTCGAGCGCCAGCACATTGGATGGATCAGCCATCGCCACCACCAGGCCCCCGTCTTCGATGGCGATCGGGACGGAGTTGAAGCGGCGCGCCGCCTGAGAAGAGATCATGTTGAGCGCTGAGATGTCCGCCTTGAAGATGCTCAAGTCGACATGGCGGAGCCCGAAGCGCTGCGCAACCGCGCGCGAATATTGGTCACCGGTAATGGCTCCGGACGCGAGCAGCAGCTGCTCGGGAGCTCGGCCGGAGGCCCTGCCCTCCTCGACCGCCGCGTCCACCCGCTCGCGCGGCAAGAAGCCAAGCTCGACGATCATGTCCGAGATGAAGCGCGAGCCCGCCCGCGGCTGCGGTGCCGTCATGCCCGTCACTTCGTCGGCAGCGGACTCCGGCGCGGGCTCCTCGGCCGGCGCGGCGGTGGCCGGAACGGCGCGAAGCGCCGTGCCGCCCTTCTTCTCGCTCATCGCGCGTCCGCGACTTCTTGGCGGAGCACGCCGGCGTCGACGTAGCCCTCGAGGAGACGGGCGTTCCCGCTGCGACCGACGATGACGATGGCCGGCGCCTGGTAGACGTTCAGCTGCTCGACGAGCTTGCCGTAGGCATCCACGTTGTCGACGTGGTCGGTCAGGACGAGCACCTGCTTGTTGCTGCGCTCGAGAGCGTGCACGGCGTCGGCGGTCGCCCTGTCGTCGGCGGCGCCCTGCCCAAAGAAGAGGACCACCTTGCGCTTCTGGTCGAGCGCCCGGCGGAAGAGGCGCGGGCTGGTGCTCGCTGCCGCCGTGACCGCTGCCGGGTCGGCGCCCGTGCTCACCGCCACGCCGCTCAGGAACCCGCGAGTAAGCTCGCCGTACTGGCCTCCGGGAAGCCCGGGGGCCACCTTGGCGGGAGCTGCGATCCGCTGCGGCTCGCCGATCTTGGTGAGATCGAGCGCGAGCTCGGCCTCGATCGCGCCGCGGCCGGGCACCGCGAGCTCGAGGTCGGCGGTCAAGCGGCGAAGGGCGTCGTCGTCCCCCACCCAGACGTCGAACTCGGCGCGCTTGACGAAGTCGTTGATGCGCTCCTCGGCGCCCTCGGGGAGGATCCCGGCCGGCGCCTGGCCACCCTGTTGTGCGAACTCGAGCAGGTCGCGTAGCGCCGTCGGAGCATCGACGCGCGCGGAGACGTGCTCGGTCTCGACGCCGTCGATGGTCTCGGTGCCCTCGGACTTGACGTCACGAAGCCAATGCTCCGGGTTGACCGGCAGCGGTAGCTGCTGCTGCGTGCCGGTCCCTTGCTCGCGCGCCTGAACCACCTGGCTCCATGCGCCGGCGGGAACGGCGTGGCCGGTGTCGCCCTCGGTGAACCAGGCCTTGTCGCCCGTGGTCACGAAGCCGACGTCCAGATCCTGTTCCCTGGGTGCGTGCGTCTTGACGTTCAGCGCGACCTTCGGCATCTGCTTGGCGCCGGGGTTCTCGAACGCGCCAGAGAGGCGCACCGTGCCGGTCTCGCCCTCGAAGTGCAGCGCCAGCTTGGCGTCGAAGCTCGCGCTCTCCAGCTTGCTGGTCGAGAAGGCGGTCGCGAGCGTCTGCTCGGGCGTGGCCACCGGCTCGGCCGGTGCTGCCGCCTGCTCGGGCGCCGCCTCCGCGGACGGAGCGGCGTCGTCGGCCGAGTTGTCGCGCGCAGTCTGCATCACGAAGAACGTCGCGCCGACGAGAACTGCACCGAGGAGGGCGAGGAGGAAGGGGCGGGAGATCGCCATTGCCTGGCATATCGGCAGCAGGTGGGACCGGGTTTAGGGCCGTGGACGGGCGTACTAGACAGCCCGGGCCGCGCGGCGCATCGCCTCCAGCGGGGCGGGTCGTCCGGTCCAGCCTGCGAGGCTGCGGGCGCCCTGGCGGACGAGCACCTCGAGCCCGTCCACCACGCGCGCTCCCGTGGCCTCGGCCCAGCGGCAGAGCGCGGTCGGCGCGGGGCCGTAGACGAGGTCGGCCACCACACCGGCGGGCTCCAGCTCGAGCTCCGCCGGCAGGTCCTCGCCGTGGAGGCCGAGCGAGGTCGCGTTCACCAGCACGTCGGCCGGGCGGCCCGGCCGCTCGGCATGGGCGACGCCGAACTCGGCGGCGAGCTCCCGCGCGCGCTCCGGCGTGCGGTTCCACACCGCCACCTCGGCGCCCGCCCCGCGC
>JBOGXT010000733.1:0-1620 GCA_050694635.1 Thermoleophilaceae bacterium | reverse complement strand
GCGCGCGAGTAGCCGCGGAGCCTTTCGCTAGGGTGGCGCGCGTGAACGCCTTCCACGTCTGCGGGGCGCGCTTCGCGATCTGGGCTCTGATCTCGGGGTCCTGACCGTGGCCCCGATCGACGACGGCCACGCGGTCCACTACACGGCGGTCGAGCGCGGCACCCCCGTGTACGGCTCGGACGAGCAGGAGGTGGGCAAGGTTGTCGAGGTGCTCGACAACTTCCGCGAGCACATCATGGACGGCGTCGTCTTCGAGACGCCCGACGGCGTGCGCCGCTTCGCGGACGCTCCCGAGGTGGCCCGCACGGCCGAGCGGGCCGTCACGCTCACGATCACCGCCGCCGAGGCCGCCGTGCTGCCCCCGCCCGAGACGGGTCCCATCCTGGGCGGCGGGGTGAAGCGGCTGTTCGGCGGACTCCGCCGCCGCCGCTGACATGCTCAAGCTGCCGGAGGGGATCACCGTCTGCCTGTTCGACCTCGACGGCGTACTCACCCAGACCGCTAAGCTCCATTCCGCCGCCTGGAAGCGGATGTTCGACGACTTCCTGCGCGAGCGTGCCGAGCGCACCGGCGATCCCTTCGAGGAGTTCACGCCCCACGACTACGACCGGTACGTCGACGGGCGGCCCCGCATCGACGGCGTCCGCACCTTCCTCGACGCCCGCGGCATCGAGCACGACGCCGAGCTGGACCGCCGCCTGGGCGATCGCAAGAACGAGCTCGTGCTGAAGCTGATCCGCGAGGAGGGTGTGGAGGTCTACGAGGGCTCGCTCGACTTCGTCAAGGAGGCGCGGCGGCAAGGCCTGAGGCGGGCGGTCGTCTCGTCGAGCGCGAACACGCACGAGGTACTCACCTCCGTGGGCATCGAGGATCTCTTCGAGGCGGTCGTCGACGGCCTCGTGGCCCAACGCGATGGCCTGGCCGGCAAGCCCGCCCCCGACACCTTCCTGGCGGGCGCCCGCGCCCTCGGCGTGGAGCCCGCCCGGGCTGCGGTGTTCGAGGACGCCCTGGCGGGCGTCGAGGCCGGCCGGGCCGGCGACTTCGGCTGGGTGGTGGGGGTCAACCGGACCGGGCAGGCGGACGCCCTGTCCGCGCACGGCGCGGACGTCGTGGTGGACGACCTCAGCGAGCTGATGGACCGGTGAGGACCGGGAACGACCTGTACGACGTCGAGCCCTGGGCGGTCCGCGAGCGGGAGCTCCACCTCGAGCTGCTGGGCCAGAGCGAGTCGGTCTTCGCGCTCTCCAACGGCCACATCGGCCTGCGCGGCAACCTCGACGAGGGCGAGCCGTTCGACGTGCCGGGCACCTACCTCAACGCGTTCTACGAGGTGCGCCCCCTCCCCCACGCCGAGACGGCCTACGGCCTGCCCGACGCGGGCCAGACCGTGGTGAACGTGACCAACGGGAAGGTGATCCGCCTGCTCGTGGACGACGAGCCGTTCGACATCCGCTACGGCGAGCTGCTGCGCCACGAGCGGGTCCTCGACCTGCGCGACGGCGTGCTGCGACGCGAGGTGGACTGGCGCTCGCCGACGGGCCGCGAGATCCGGGTGCGCTCCACCCGGCTCGTCTCGTTCGACCACCGCTCCGTGGCCGCGATCGCCTACCACGTCGAGCC
>JBOGXT010000732.1:0-4443 GCA_050694635.1 Thermoleophilaceae bacterium | reverse complement strand
CGATCAGTCCCGCGCGCTCGAGCACCTTGAGGTGGCGCGAGATCGCCGGCAGGCTCACCGGGAACGGCTCCGCCAGCTCGTTCACCGTCGCCTCGCCCTCGGCGAGGCGGGTCAGGATCGAGCGGCGAGTTGGATCGGCGAGGGCGGCGAAGGTGAGGCTGAGCTGGTCGGTTGGCACGTAACGGCCCGGTTAATTAATGCAGCCATTAAATACCATCGACCTCCAGAGCGCAACTCATGCTCGCCGCCCGGCCGAGCCGTGGCGGCGGCGGCCAGCGCCGCCGCCACGAAGGCGTTGAGACGGCCTTAGGCGCGGGCCGCGCCATGCCGACGATTCGGCGGGTGACGGCGCGCGAGCCCGCCGGCGACGAGCAGCAGGATCACGACGCCGGTCCCGGCCGCCGCGCCGATCCCGGCGGAAGCCAGGTCGAAGCCACCCGACGAAGACGGCTCGTCGACCGACGGCTGCGGCTCGACGGTCGGCTGGTAGTCCTCTGCGTGGTCGCGCGTGTCGGGCGAGCGCAGGTCCTGGTAGCCCTCGACTCGCGGCGGATCGCCCGCTGCGCGGGCGGCGTCGACGGCGTCGGGGGAGCGCAGATCCTGGTAGCCCTCGTCGGCAGACGCGCCCGACACGATGAGCGCGCTCGCGAGCGCGGCGCCGGTCAGGGCGGTGACCACGCTCTTCCTGGTTGCGGTGGAGAACATGTCCCCTCCTTCTGTCCGCGACCGCCGGGTGCGGTCGATCGACACCAGGCTCCGCCGGCCCGGTAACCGGCCGCCCACCCGCCGCTCACTGCCGGTAACCCGCGCCGGCGGGCCTGTCAGTCCTTCGAGCAGACCGCCCGGTAGGGCCGCTCGGGAAGGGTCTCCTCCCACGCGCGGGCGGTGAGCTCGCGCCCGGCGACGAGACACGCGTGGCGCTTCCAGGCCTCCGGAGAGAGGTCGAAGCTGATGCCCTGACCGCGCGTCGAGACCGCGAACAGCCGTGAGCCGTCGGGGCTGAGGGCGACCGAGGCGAAGGTGTTCGGCTCGAGCGCCAGCGGCGCCCCGATCGGCCTCTGGGTCGAGACGTCCCAGAGCACGACCGTCCCGTCGGCGGCGGCGGTGACCAGCGTGCGGCCGTTGGGCGAGAACTCGGGGAACGTGATCCGCGCCGTGTGCGCCTCGAGCGGCTGGCCGACCGCCTTCCAGGTATCGGTCGAGTACAGACGCCCCCTGCCGTCGTACTGGCCGACGAAGAGCAGCTCGCCGTCGGGGGAGAACGCGACCGAGCGCGAGAAGTCGCCCTCCCCCGAGAAATCGCCGATCCGCAGGCGCTTGACGAGCCTGCCCGTGCGCACGTCGCGGATGTGCGTGCCGCGCTCGATCGCCGCGGCAGCGAGCAGCTTGCCGTCCGGGCTGAACGCGATCGAGCCGGCTGCCGTTCGGCCGCGGAAGGCGGTGAGGGTCCGCCTGCGCACGTCCCACACCCGTAGGGGGCGCGGCTCGCGGACATCGACTTCCGCGGCGGCGAGCAGCCTGCCGTCGGGTGAGAAGGCGAGCGCCTGGGAGTAGGCCCGCATCCCGCTGAGCTCGCCCGCCGGCGCCAGAGTCCGCGCGTTCCAGAGCCTGAGTCGACCTCCCTCGCCCGTCACGGCGAGCAGACGTCCGTCGGGGCTGAACCCGACCGACGCGGCGGTGCCGTCGATCGCGCGCAGGCTGTCCCGTCGCCGGAGGGTCCGAGTGTCGATCAGGTCGACGACGCCGTCGCTGTGCGTAAGGGCGAGCGTGCGGCCGTCCGGGCTGACCGCGATCCCTCTCGGTGTCTGATCGACCGCGAAACGCCTGCCGACGTCGAATCGCCGGTCGATCCGCCGGTCTCCCGCGAGGTCCCACAGGATCGCGCGCGTGTCGGTGGCCGCGGTGATCAGCGTCCGTCCGTCCCCCGATAGGTCCAGCCCGTCGATCTCGCCGCTGTGCCCGGACAAGCGCTGCACGGTCGACCCGCGCTCGACGTCCCAGGCGAGCACCTCTCCGTCCCCACCCGAGGTCACGAGCGTCCTTCCGTCGGGCGTGAACGCCATACGGAGCACCGAGCCGTCGTGACGTCCCCGGAGCGGCCTGATCTCCCCCGAGCCGAGGTCCAGCAGCCGGACCCGACCTTCCCGCGAGCCCAGCGCGAAGCGCGTGCCGTCGGGGCTGACCGCCCCGGAGAAGTCCCCCGCCGGGAATGAGCGCACGACCCGCAGCGGCTCCGGGTCGACCTCCCAGGTGCGGTCGTCCTTCGGGCTGGTCAGGAACACGCGCTGCCGGTCGGCGGTCGCGGACGCGTACCAGGAGGACGGATTTCCCCCTACCCGAAGCCGGCCGGTAAGCGCTCCGGTCTCGCCGTCGACGCCGTACAGCGGCGATGCCGGGCCGTCCGGATAGGCGCCGTGAATCTGCCGCACCAGCAGATCGCGGCCGTTCGGCAGGAACACGACGTCCGCCACCACGTACGGGGCCGGCTCACGGAGCGGAGGCAGCTCCACCCGCAGCCGGCGCTCGCCGGTGCGAGGGTCGACGAGATCGACGACCGCGTTGTGCGCCCGGTCGTCCGGGTCCATGGAGCTGATCGCGAGGGTCCGGCCGTCGGGGGAGAAGCGAAGCTGCTGGATGAGGCCGCCCTGGATCCAGTACGGCTTGGCGAGCGGCCGCCGGGTGCGCGCGTCGTAGAAGGCGACGCTGCCGCGTTCGTCGCCGATGGCGATCAGCCTTCCATCGGGGGTGATCGCCGCCGCGAACATGCGCCAGCCGTAGTCCACGACCCCGAGCGCCGCCGGGTTGCGCAACAGCACCGACAACAGGTTGCTGCGAGTGGCCGTGGACTCGTCGAGCGCCACGGCCGCCCGGGTCAGCAGCAGGGCGCGGTCGAGGCGCTCCTCGTTGAGCGCCTCGGCTCCCAGGCGCTGGGCGTCGGCCGTCAGCGCGGCGTCGCGCGCCTCGCCGCGCTGGTTCAGGGCCACGACGCCGGCCACAACCGCGAGCGCCAGCAGCGAAGCAAGGCCGGCCAGCAGCATCCGCAGTCGGCGGTTTGCCTGCCGCTGGCCCTCGGCCTCGCGCTCGGCCTCGGCGCGGCTTGCGTCGACGAAGGCCCGCTCGAGCTCGTTCAGCTCGCCTTCGTGGCCGGCGATCCAATCGAGCGCGGACGCCAGCCTGGCGCCACGGTAGAGCTCGCCGGGGTCGCCTCCCGCCTGTTCCCAGTCGCGCGCCGCGTGGATCAGGTGGTGATGGAGCCGGCGCCCCTCGGCGTCCTCCTCGAGCCACGAGCGCAGGCGCGGCCACTCGCGCAGCAGCGCCTCGTGCGCCACCTCGAGCGTGCCCTCGTCCACCGTCACGAGCCGGCTGTCGATGAGCGCCTCGAGCGCTGCCGCAGCCTGCTCGTCTCGCTCGGGGTCGAGCTCCTCCAGCGCCACCCGGCGGCGGACGAAGGTCGTCTCCTGCTCGCCCGCGTCGGCCAGCCGCAGGAGGATCCGCCGCGCCGCGTGGCGCTCGGGCTCGCTCAGCTGCGTGTACATCTCCTCCGCCAGGCGGCCCACGGCGCCCCGCACACCGCCGGTGCGATCGTACGCGGCCCGCCGCATCACCCGGCCGTCGCGCTCGCGCCACTGCTCGAGCAGGGCGGCGGACAGCAGCGGCAGGCCGCCCGGCTCGGCGAGCACGTCGGCGATCAGCGCGTCCGTTAGCGACCGCTCAACCCGAAGGCCGACCCGACGCGCCGGCTGCTCGATCGCCCTGCGCAGCTCGTCGCGTCGCATCGGGCCGACCAGCACCTGGTTGGCGCCCACGAGCCGCGCGAAGCGGTCGTGCGTGGCGCAGCGCCCGTAGAAGTCCGCGCGCACGGCGATCACCACCTGGATGCGCCGGTCGCGGTCCTCCGCCACCTCCACGAGCGCGTCCAGGAACCCGGTCCGCTCGCCGTTGTCGCGACAGACCGTGAATACCTCCTCGAACTGGTCGACCACGAGGACCGCGCGGTCGTCGGGCTCCGGGAGCGTGCGCTCGAGCTCGGCCAGCGGGTGCGCGCCGGGGCGCATCAACCCTTGAGGCCAGCCCTCGGAGCCGGGCAGCACGCCGGCTGCGAGCGCCGGGAGCAGACCCGCCCGAACCGCCGACGACTTCCCGCTGCCCGAAGGTCCTACCACGGCCAGCAGGGACGAACCCACGAGTCGCGCGACCAGCTCGGCCACCAGCCGCTCGCGCCCGAAGAAGTACTCGGCGTGGGCGGCGTCGAACGTGGCGAGCCCGAGGAAGGGGCACACCGCCGGCAGCGGCGCGTCGCCCTCCCCGTCTCCGTAGATCCGGCCGCGCTCGTCCACCGCCCGAAGGGCGAGCAGGTTCCCCGAGAGATCCGCCTCGGCGGCGCGCAGCTCGCCGCGCTCGGTCGCGGCGCGGCCGGCGCTCGCTCCGACCACCTCCGAGGCC
>JBOGXT010000731.1:0-1685 GCA_050694635.1 Thermoleophilaceae bacterium | reverse complement strand
GCGCCGGCCTGCTCGCCGGGGCGATCGTGCTCGCCGCCCTGGAGACGCTCGGCCCCGAGCCCACGTTCTCGCCGCTCGCCGCCGCCGCGGCGGTGGCCGTTGCGGTGGCTCTGCTACCCCGGATCGGCTGGCTGCTCGCCGCGGCCGGCCTCTGCGCCTGGCTCGTCAGCGCGGACGCCGATCGTCAGGGGACGGCGCTGGTGTTGGCGGCCGCCGCAGTTCCGATCCCCTTCCTGCTTCCCCGCGCGGGGCTCCTCTGGTCGGTGCCCGTGCTGGCGCCTCTGCTGGGCACGATCGCGCTGGCGCCGGTGTTCGTGGGCCTAGCCGCCCTTGCCCCCACCCCCTGGCGCCGCGCCGGACTCGCCGCCGCCGGCTTCCTCTGGCTCGCGGTGGGGGAGGTCCTCGCCGGCGAGAGCTTCCTCTTCGGCGTACCCGACGGCGCGCTCCCGCGCGGCGACTGGGAGGGCTCGATCAGCGCGGCCGCCTCCGACGCGCTCGCCCCGCTGGCCTCGGGGCCGGCCCTCGCACCGGCCGCGGTCTGGGCGGCGTTCGCGGTCGTGCTGCCCCTGGTGGTGCGCGGCCGCTGGCTCGCGATCGACCTGCTCGGGACCGCGCTGTGGACCGTGGGGCTGATCGCGGCCCACGTCGCTCTCGGCGACCTGCTGGCCGCCACCACCACGCTCGACGAGGCGCGCGGCGCGGCGGCGGGGTCGGTCGGAGCGGCGCTTGTGGCGCTCGCCGTGTCCCAGATCGCCACCCCCGCCGAGGGCTGGCGGGCTCAGCCGGCGACTACGGCTTAGGGCTACCCTGCGGGCGACCGATGAGCGTTCTACGCAACCTGGAGGCGAAGCTCGGCGGCCTTGTCGAGGGCGCGTTCGGCCGCGCCTTCAAGACGAGCGTCCAGCCCGTGGAGCTGGCGCACAAGCTGGCGAAGGAGATGGAGGACAACCAGATGGTCTCCGTCTCGCGCGTGTACGTGCCCAACCACTACCGGGTGTTCCTGTCGCCCAAGGACCGCGAGCAGTTCGCGAGCTACGAGCCGGCCCTGCGCAAGGAGCTGTCCGACTACCTGCTCGAGCACGGCCGCCAGGAGCGCTTCGCGCTGACCAGCCGGCCGCAGGTCGAGTTCCACACGGACGAACGCCTGGCGCTCGGCGAGTTCGGCATCCAGGCGCAGCTGCTCGGTGGGCCCGAGGAGGAGGAGGGCGGCCCCGCCGAGGCCGCACCCTCGGCCGGCGACTTCGGGCACACGATGGTCTACTCGCCCGACCGCGAGGCGCGCCGCCTCGAGCCGGAGCTCGGCCGCCGCCAGGCGCTGCTCGTGGCCGAGGGTCGCCGCAACGTGCTGACCGGCGACAGGGTTCTCGTCGGCCGAAGCCGGGAATGCGACGTGGTCGTGTCCGATCACAACGTCTCCCGCCGCCACATCGAGCTGCGCCGCGGCGAGCGCGGCTGGGCCGCCGTCGACCTCGGCTCGACCAACGGGATGAAGGTCAACGGCCGCCGCGTCGGCCACGCCGAGCTCGATCCGGGCGACCGCATCACGATCGGCGTAACCGACCTGACCTTCGAACTCGACTGAGGGGGAGGCATGGACGAGCCTCTCGCCGTCGCGCTCAAGTTCGGCTTCCTGGCCGTCCTCTACCTGTTCCTGCTGTGGATCGCCCGCAGCGCTATGAAGGACC
>JBOGXT010000730.1:0-4520 GCA_050694635.1 Thermoleophilaceae bacterium | reverse complement strand
CTTCTCGATGCTCGGCGACGTGTCCGGGGCGCGCGTGCTCGATCTCTACGCCGGCTCGGGGGCGCTCGGGATCGAGGCGCTGTCGCGCGGGGCCGAGTCGGCGGTGTTCGTCGAGCGCGACGCGCGCGCCGCCGCCGTGATCGAGCGCAACCTCGCCTCTCTCGGCCTCGACCAGCCGGTGGTGCGGCAGGACGCGCTGCGTTTCCTCGGACGAGTAGAGGGCGAAGCAATCGCTCCTGCGCGGGCCGAGCCCGCGCCCTCGCGCACGACGTTCGACCTCGTGTTCTGCGACCCGCCGTATGATTCCGCGTCCCGCCTGGCGGGGCCGCTCGCCGAGCACCTGCCCGCGCTGACCTCCGAAGGCGCCCGAATCGTGACCGAATCCGACAAGCGCACGCCGCTCGAGCTTCCCTTCCCGCTCCTCACGGAGCGGACCTACGGCGATACGCGGATCGCGATCCATGCCCGCTGAGCGCAACGGAGGGACGGCCGTCTGCCCCGGGTCCTACGACCCGATCACGTTCGGCCACCTCGACATCATCGGGCGCGCCGCCGAGGTGTTCGACAACGTCATCGTGGGCGTCGTGAACATGCCCGTCCGCAAGCAGAAGACCGTCTTCACCGCCGAGGAGCGCGTCGCGTTCATCGAGGAGCAGGTGGCGGAATACGCCAATGTGCAGGTAAAACCCTTTGATACGCTGCTCGTCGACTTCGCCCGTGAGCATGGGGCCAAGGCCATCGTCAAGGGGCTGCGGGCGATCTCGGACTTCGAGTACGAGTTCGAGATGAACCAGCTCAACCGGAAGATGGCGCCCGACATCGAGAGCATCTACCTCATGGCGGCTCCGCAGTTCAGCTTCCTGAGCTCGAGCGGCGTGAAGGAGCTGGCGATGTTCGGCGGCGACGTCGGCGGCCTGGTGCCGGACCGCGTGGCAGCCCGATTGCAGGAAGAATTGAAGCGGTAGAGAACTGAGGAACCGCCCATGGACGTCCTCGTCCTAATCGACAAGCTCGACGACACGATTCACAACGCCAAGCCCGTCCCCCTGACGGATCAGGTGCGCGTGGACAAGGAGGAGGTCTACGACATCCTCGACCAGATGCGCGCCACGATCCCCGAGGAGATCAAGCAGGCGCGCTGGATCGTCAAGGAGCGCCAGGAGATGCTCGCCGAGGCCAAGCGCGAGGCCGAGCGGATCATCAAGGAGGCGCGCGACGAGCAGCTGCGCCTGATCTCCGAGGAGGAGATCGTCAAGCAGGCGGAGCGGCAGGCCGAGGAGATCATCGACGACGCCCGCGCGCGCGAGCGCGAGATCCGCCTGGGCGCCGAGGACTACGCGGACGACATCCTCAACACGCTCGAGGTGAACCTGACGAAGTTCACCGCGGCGGTGCAGCGCGGCCGCGACCGGTTGCAGGGCCGAGAGCACGAAGAGGCCGAGGTCGGCTGAGACGCCGAGGGCCGCGTAGCCTTCGGCCCATGCCCAGCTACCTCCATACCTGCTATCGCATCGGCGACATCGACCGCTCGGTCTCGTTCTACGAGAAGCTCGGGTTCGCCGAGGCGCGCCGGATGCCGATCGGCGACGAGGCCATCAACGTCTTCATGCAGCTGCCGGGTGAGGACCCGGTGCTCGAGCTGACCTACAACCACGGGGTCGACTCGTACGACCTCGGCACGGGCTACAACCACATCGCGCTGGCCGTGGAAGACCTGGACGGCGCTCTCGAGGGGCTCGCGGCGGACGGTATCGAGCCCGAGAAGCCGCCCTACCGGCCCGGGGGCCGCACCGAGGGCCCGATGATCTGCTTCGTGCGCGACCCGGACGGCTACCGGGTCGAGTTGATCGAGCGCTCCTAGCTATGTGAGAAAGCTCTAAGCGGAGCTTCACGACCGCCTCACGCCCGCCGCGCTGGAGCCCCTGGGAGGGAGGGTCTGAGCGCTAACCTCGAATCGTGGGCGGGCGAACCGACATCTTCGACCTCGGCAGGCTCGGCCTGTCATCCGGCGAAGGGCGCAGGCTCGACCTGGAGGTCCCCGTCGACGGCTTCGACTTCGCCGGCCAGCGCTACTCGGTGCCCGGCGGCTCCGTGAGCGCGACGCTGGACGTCTCGCACACCATCACCGGCTACTCCCTGCGGCTGCGCTTCGAGACCGCCCTGGCGGGCCCCTGCATGCGCTGCCTCGAGGACGCCGGCCACGAGCTGGCCGTCGACGCCCGCGAGATCGACCAGCCGGGCGGCGGCGAGGAGCTCGAGTCGCCCTACCTGGACGAGGAGCAGCTCGACCTTCGCGCCTGGGCTCGCGACGCGCTGGCGCTCGCCCAGCCGGCGCAGATCGTCTGCCGCGAGGACTGCCTCGGCCTCTGCTCTGTCTGCGGCGAGAACCTCAACAGGGCCGGTCCCGAGCACGCGCACGAGCCCGAGCCCGACCCGCGCTGGGCCGCCCTGCGCGAGCTCAAGCTGGAGTAGCCGCCTGCTCCGCCGCGGGCCCCAGCGGCGTCCGCCCGCGGATCAGGTCCGAGGCGCGCTCGGCGAGCGCGATCACCGGCGCGTTCGTGTTTCCGCGCGGCACCGAGGGCATCACCGAGGCGTCCACCACACGCAGCCCCTCCACGCCGAGCACGCGCAGCTCGCGGTCGACCACCGCGTCGATCGCGCAGGTGCCGACCGGGTGGTAGAGCGTCTGCATGTTGGCGCGGACCTTGTCGAGGATGTCCTCCTCGGAGGATGAGTCCGGGCCGAGGAGCATCTGCGGCGAGTAGCCGGCCAGCGGCTCGGTGGCGCAGATCTCGAGCCCCACCCGCACGCCCGCCACGATCGAGGCCACGTCGTCGGGGTCCTGCAGGTAGTTGTGGACGATCAGCGGCTTGGCCGTCGGGTCCGGCGAGCCCAGCGCGACGTAGCCGCGGCTCTTCGGCTTCAGCACGCACGCGCCGAGGGCGAAGCCGTGGCCGTCGCCCGGCACGAGGCCCTCGGACTGGAAGCGGGCGGAGGCGAAGTGAAGCTGGACGTCCGGCGCCGGCAGCCCATCGCGGGTGCGCACGAAGCCACCGGCCTCGGCGACGTTCGAGGTGAGCGGCCCGCGGCCCTCGCTCTCGAACAGCGCCAGGTTCTCCTCGTTCAGGGCCCCGAACAGCGAGACCTCGTCCGCGATGCCGTAGACCGCGCCGGCGTTGGGGTGGTCGTGCAGGTTCAGGCCGACCGCGGGCAGCTCCGCCACCACGTCGATCTGGAGCTGCTCGAGCTCCGCCGGCCGCCCCAGGCCCGAGAGCATGAGCAGCTGGGGCGAGTTGTACGCGCCGCAGGCGACGATCACCTCGCGCTCGGCGCGGTATTCGAGCGGCTCGCTCAGCCGGGCGCCCAGCACCCCCACCGCTCGCTCGCCCTCGAAGATGAGCGAGAGCGCGTGCACGTGGGTCTCGACGGTCAGGTTCGGCCGGTCCATGACCGGGTGCAGGTATGCCACCGCGGCGCTGGCCCGGGCGCCCCCGCGCTGGGTCAGCTGGTAGAGGCCCACGCCGTCCTGGACCGGGCCGTTGAAGTCGTCGTTGGCCGGGTGGCCGCAGGCGAGCGCGGCGTCCACGAAGGCCTGGGCCAGGGGGTTTCGGGAGCGGCCCTCGGAGACCGGCAGCGGCCCGCCGGCCCCGTGCAGCTCGCTCTCGCCGCGCTCGTTGTCCTCGGCGCGCTTGAAGTAGGGCAGCATCTCGGCCCAGGTCCAGCCCGGTCCCCACTCGTCGTAGTCGAGCGGGTTGCCGCGCATGTAGATCATCGCGTTGATCGACGACGATCCACCCAGCACCTTTCCGCGCGGCAGGTAGATGCGCCGGTCGTTCGCGAACGGCTCGTAGACGGTCGAGTGGTCCCAGTCCTGGGCGGTGCGGTAGAGCGCGGCGAAGGCGGCGGGGAGGTGGACCAGGTCGTTCGTGTCCGGGCCGCCCGCCTCGAGCAGCAGCACGCTCACGTCCGGGTCCTCGCTGAGGCGGTTGGCCAGGACGCAGCCGGCGGAGCCGGCGCCCACGATCACGTAGTCGTACATGCCGCGACACTAACCGGGCTGCGCCGACGCCGCCAAGGTATGAGTGCTTCCGGCTATCCGTACCGTGCGCACTCGGCCGAGCCGAGTGCTTCCGGCTATCCTTGATCGCCTTCATGGCCGTCCCCAAGCAGAGACAGTCGCATTCGCGGACGCACAAGCGCCGCTCCCAGCACAAGGTCACCACGCCCACCCTGCGCCACTGCCCGCGCTGCCACGCGCCGCGCCTGCCGCACCGGGTCTGCCCCACCTGCGGCACCTACGCGGGCCGCGAGGTGGTCGTGCGTCAGCCGGACCTCGACGACGAAGAGTAGGTGTCCCGGGTGATCGCGGTCGACGCGAACGGCGCCGACCAGGGGCCGGGAGCCGTCGCCGAGGGCGTGCGCCGCTCTGGGCTGCCGGTGCTCCTGTTCGGCCCGCGGGCGGAGCTCGCGGGCGCTGGCCCGCACGCCGAGGTCGTGGACGCGCCCGAGTCGATCAAGGG
>JBOGXT010000729.1:0-2206 GCA_050694635.1 Thermoleophilaceae bacterium | reverse complement strand
GTGATGGTGTCCGTTCGCAGACGGCCTCGGGGCGGCGCCCATGAGCGCGCGCCACAACGGCGCGACCGCGTTGGCGCCGCGCTTCGGCAGGGCCGCAATGCGGTCGCCGTACTGGGACGGCTCGCCGCAGAAGGCAACCACGCCGCCCGGCCGCAGCACGCGCCGGAACTCGCGGAAGCCGGCGTCGAGGTCGGGAAGGTGGTGGAGGACGGCATGACCGAAGACGAGGTCGAACGAGCCGTCCTCGAACGGCAGCGACGCCGCCTCGCACTCGCGTGTCTCGACCGACATCCCCAGCTCGCCGGCCGAGGCGGCCAGGGCGCTCAGCATCCCGGGCGAGATGTCGGTGGCCACGGCCTGGCGGAGCACCCCGGCCCGCATCAAGTTGAGCGTGAAGTAGCCGGTGCCGGCTCCGATCTCCAGGCCGCGGTCGAACGTGCCCGGCTCCCGGCCGAGTGCCTTGCGCAGCTTGCCGAGCACCTGGGCCTGTCCGACCGGGCCGTAGTTGATGCCCCACTTCGAGTCGTAGTGCTCCGCCGCGAGGTCGTGATAGCGGACGTTCGCCGCGCGGATCCTCTCGGGCGTCTGGGCCATGGCGGGGAGAGCCTAGTATCCCGCCGCCGATGCAGGAGACCGTTCAACGCGACCAGCCCGACGGCGTCCCGCCACTCGAGCTCACCGGCGAGCGCACGCTGCCCGACGTGCCGGCCGAGAACTACTGGTTTCGCCGCCATCTGGTCGTCTACGAGTGGATCGCCGAGCGGTGCGCGGGGTTGAAGGTCGTGGACATGGCGTGCGGCGAGGGCTACGGCAGCGCCGTCCTGGGTCGCCGGGCCCGCGACGTGACCGGGGTCGACGCCAATCCCGAAGCGCACCAGCACGCGCGCCTCAAGTACACCCGCCCGGGCGTGCGGTTCGTGCGCAACATGGTCGAGCTGCACACGGAGCCGTGCGACGCGGTCGTGTTCCTTCAGACGATCGAGCACATGCACGATCCGGAGGCGGTGTTGAGGCACTTCAAGGAGATGGCCGGGACCACCTACGTGTCGACCCCCAATCTGCTCACCCTGGCGCCGCCCGGTGCGGACAAGTCGGGCAACCCCTGGCACCTGCGCGAGTACCGGGTGGCGGAGTTCCGGGCACTGTGCTCGAGCGTGTTCGAGCGGGTCGAGCTCTACGGGCTGTTCCACGCGCGCAAGCTGCGCGCGCACGAGCTGGCGCTGCGCGCGGGCTGGGACCGCCTGCACCCCGTGCTCGGGGTCACGAAGCCGTTCTACGACCGCTTCACCCCGGCCATCACGGTGTGCGACTTCACGCTGCGCCCGGACGGTCTCGAGCGCGCGCTCGATTTCGTGGCGGTGCTGCGATGAGCGGCGGTCGCCCGGGGTTGCTTGCCCTCCTGCTCCACTCGCACATGCCCTACGTGGAGGGCTTCGGCACCTGGCCGTTCGGCGAGGAGTGGCTGTGGGAGGCGGTTGCGGCCGTCTACCTGCCGCTGCTGGACGTGCTCGACGGCGCCCCGGTGACGGTGGGGCTGACCCCCGTCCTGTGCGACCAGCTCGAGGCGATGCGCGGCGAGCCGGGCGAGCGCTACCTGAGTCACCTGCGGGAGATCAGCACGGTGATCCATGCGGAGGACGCCGAGGGGCTTGCGCGCGGCGGTGAGCCGGCGCTGGCGGCCGAGCTGCGCCGGGCGAGCGGCGACTACGTGGCGGCGGAGCAGGCCTTCGAGCGGCGCGGCCGCGACCTGCTGGCCGCGTTCGGTTCGCTCGAACGGGTCGAGCTGTGGGCCTCGACCGCAACCCACGCGCTGCTCCCGCTGCTCGCGACGGACGCCGGCCGGCGGCTCCAGCTCGCCACCGGCACGGCCTCCCACCGGCGCCGCTTCGGCGACTGGAGCGGCGGGGTGTGGCTGCCCGAGTGCGCCTACGTGTCGGGACTCGAGCGCGACCTGGCCGACCATGGCGTGCGCGCGTTCTGCGTCGACCAGTCGGCGGAGCCGGGCTTCGACAACCTGCGGCCGGTGGCCACCGAGGCGGGGCCGCTTGCGGTGCCGATCGACTGGACCACCGTCGAGCTGGTCTGGGACGAGCGCGCGGGCTATCCCGCGGACGCGGCCTATCGCGACTACCACCGCCGCACGGTCCACGACCTGAGGCCGTGGGCCAACGCGGGCGGCCCGTACGACCGGGAGGCCGCCGTGGCG
>JBOGXT010000728.1:0-2215 GCA_050694635.1 Thermoleophilaceae bacterium | reverse complement strand
CCCTCGACGCGGGCGGTCAGCCGCGGGTCGTCGAACAGCGCGGTGCCGATCCCGACCGCGACCGCGTCCGACTCGGCGCGCCAGCGGTGCGCGCGGGCCCGGCTCGCCTCGCCGGAGATCCACTGCGAGTCGCCGCTGACGGTGGCCACCTTGCCGTCCAGCGTCATCGCCGACTTGAAGATCACCAGCGGACGGCCGATGCGGGCGTGCTTGCGAAACGGCTGGTTGACGAGGCGCGCCGCCTCCGCCACCTCACCGTCGACCCAGACCACGTCCACGCCCCCGTCGCGCAGGATGCCCGGGCCGCGCCCGGCGGCCTTGCTGCTCGGATCGTCCGAGGCGATCACCACGCGCGCGATGCCCGCCTCGAGGATGGCGTCGGTGCATGGCGGGGTGCGGCCGTGGTGCGCGCACGGCTCGAGGGAGACGTACAGCGTGGCGCCCGACGGGTCCTCCTCGCAGGCGGACAGCGCCATCCGCTCGGCGTGCGCCTCGCCGGGCGGCTGCGTGCTGCCCTCGCCGATCACGCGGCCGTCCTTGACGATCACCGCGCCCACCATCGGATTGGGGCTGGTCTGCCCGCGCATGTGGTGCGCCAGCTCGACGGCCCTGAGCAGGTGACGGGTGTTGTCGGGCATAGGTTGACTCGCGAGTCAACGATACCCGTCGCCGGCCACCTGACGGATGGAATAGCGCTTGAACAGCCCGTACCGCGTGCCGCGCGGCGCGCGGATCCAGCTCGTCTGGAACTTCGCCAGCTGGAGCGCTCGCTCCGGCCACCACGCGCCGACCGGGAGCGGCCCGCCGTTGCAGGAGCCGCCCGAGTAGCCGGGCCGGTTGATCCACATGTAGGCGTCCACCTTCGGGTGGTGGGTCGCGGTCGTCGGCGGGATGCCGAGCCCGCGCCAGCGCGGGTGGCACCAGACGTTGATCCGGCGCCCCCGGCCGTTGCGGTAGTGCACCGGCCCGCGGCCGTTCGTGGCGGTGTTGACGATGAAGGGCTTGCCGCCCGTGCGGCGCGAGATCTCGAGGCCGTGGCGGATGTTGGCGAGCGTCCAGTCGTTGTGCGTGACGTTCAGCATGAAGCCGCGCACCTTGTGGATGCCGATGTAGCGAAGCTGCTGGGCGGTGCGGCGGGCGGGCTCCCAGTCGGAGGCGCCGGCCTCGAGGTAGACGGTGGCGTTCGGGAGGCTCGAGAGGACGTCCACGCCGTAGCGGAGCAGGTCGAGACGGTTCCTGCGCCGGCGCGGAGCGAGGCAGTCCACCGTGCCGAGCGAGTCGGGCTCGAAGGCGATCACGGCCCGCCGGCCGCCCACGGCGCGCGCGAAGCGGCGGTACCACGTCCGGGTGCGGGCGTCCTCGCGCGGCCCGCCGCCGTCGTAGCCGCCGCCGCAGGCCCGGCCCTGATGGCGCATCACGGTCATCAGCGGCACCGTGCCCGCCGGCGCCGCGTCGAAGAAGCGGCGGATCTTCTTGTGCATGCGCGGGCGCGTGAAGCGGCCGAACCACTGGAACTTCGGCTCGCGCGCCAACTGCCACATGAGCGCTGCGCGGTGGCCCTTGCCCTGCCGCACGTAGCGGCGGTACTGGCGCCAGGCCGGGTGCTCTCCCTTCGGCACGTACCAACTCTGGCCGAGCAGCGGATTGGGCGAGGCCGGGTCGACCCCGCGAGGGTCGAGCACCTGGCCCGAGCCCGCCGCCGGAGCGGCGGCGGCGATCAGCACAGCACAGAGCAGCGTGAGCAGCGTCCGGTTCCCCACGCCCCCGCAACCTAGCGATCCCGCGAGTCGGCATGGCGCGACGCACTAGGTTTCGGCCGCGTGCACCGGCTGATCCTGGCGCTGATCCTGCTCGGCGGCTTCGCCCTGAGGGTCTTAAACAACGACTACGGGCTGCCGTTCGTGTACTCGATCGACGAGGCGTCCCACTTCGCGAGCCTGGCCGTCGAGATGTTCTGGCAGGACTTCGATCCGGGCTACTACCAGAACCCGTCGGCCTACACGTACCTCGTCTACGGGCTGCTGCGGGCGATGTACGGGCCGCTCGGGTTCGTCTACGACCTGCCCTACGGGAACGTCACCGAGCAGTTCGAGAAGGACCCGGCCGAGATCTGGATCGCCGCGCGCACGCTCGCCGCCGCGCTCTGCATGGCGGGCGTGGCGGCCACCTACGCCGCGGCGCGGCGCCTGTGGGGCGTCCGCGAGGGGCTGGTGGC
>JBOGXT010000727.1:0-1504 GCA_050694635.1 Thermoleophilaceae bacterium | reverse complement strand
GCCTCGCGCCGGCGGCTCGACCTGCTCTGGGCGGCGCTCGCGGCACTCGGAATCGTGCTCCTCTCCCCCGCTCCCGGCGGCGCCGTGGAGGCGCGGGGCGCCGGCTTCGCCCTGCTCGCGGGGGCCTTCTGGGCCGGCTACATCGTGCTCTCCCAGCGCATCGGCCGGACGTTCGCCGGCGGCTCCGGACTGGCGCTGGCGATGGTGCTGGCGGCGATCCTGCTGCTGCCCGCGGGGGTGGTCGCCGGCGGCTCCGAGCTGCTGCGGCCGGAGCTGCTCGCCGCCGGCTTCGCGGTGGCGATGCTGAGCTCGGCGATCCCCTACTCGCTCGAGCTCGAGGCCCTGCGCCGGCTCGCGCAGGGCACCTTCGGTGTCCTGATGAGCCTCGAGCCGGCGGTCGCGGCGGCGGTCGGCTTCCTGATCCTCGACCAGGGCCTGGTGGCGCGGGAGACGGTGGCCATCGCGCTCGTCGTCATCGCCAGCGCCGGGGCGCTGCGAACAGCTCCGCCACCCGCCGAGGCGTAGTGGGCGCCTACGGCAGGTCGAGGAACTCGAGCGAGCGCGAGTAGGTGAGGCCCGGCTGGGGGCCGCCCTCGAGCGCGAACACCCTCGTCCCCTGCGCCGCACCACCGACCCCGTGGCGGGGGGTGACCATCTCCGGCAGCGGTGTCCAGCCCCCGGCGTGCGGGTCGAAGACCTCCACCTGGGCGATCGTCGTCCCGCCGTCGAGCTCTTCGCCGCCGAAGACCACGATCCGCCCGCCGACGGCGACCGCGGCGTGCCCGCTGCGCGCGGTGCTCAACGACGGCATTGAGGTCCAGCGGTCGCGTTGCGGCCGATAGCGCTCGACCGTCGCCAATCCGCCGTGGATCGGTCCCGGGCGCCCGCCGGTGACGACCATGCCGCGCTTAAAGACGGCAGCGCCAACGTGGTTGCGCCCGGTGGGCATCTTGGCGCCGCGTGTCCAGCGATCGGCGCGGGTGTCGTAGATCTCGAGCCTGCGGACCGTGTCGTCGTCCGTGGTCTGCCCGCCCGCGGCATAGAGCTTGCGGCCGATGCCGACGAGGCCGAGCGCGGCGCGCGCGGTGGGCGCGTCGGCCAGTCGGGCCCAGCGGTCGCGCTTCGGGCTGTAGCGGTAGAGGCGACGCGACTTGTCGTCGCCGGAGAGGTTGCCCCCGAGCACATAGAGCCGGCCGCGAAGGGTGGCGACGCCTGGGTGGTTGACCGCGATCGGCAGTGGCCGCACCTCGCTCCAGCGGTCACTGGAGATGTCGTAGCGAGCCATCCTTCCGGTGGTGCCGCCGCTGGAGATCAAGCCGCCGACGACGTAGATCCGGTCGCCGATGCGACCGGCGCCGACCTCGGTGCGCTCGAGGATGCTGGGCGCGAGCGCGCTCCACGAGGTCGTGCTTCGCTGCGCCGCTGCGCCGCCATCCTCGCCGTCGCGGGTGGCGGCGTAGACGATCGCCGCGGCGCAGGCGAGCCCGACGGCGGCCGCCAGCCC
>JBOGXT010000726.1:0-2037 GCA_050694635.1 Thermoleophilaceae bacterium | reverse complement strand
GGAAGCATCGCTACGGTCCTCGAGCCGCGCTTCAGTGGAGGCATCCTCTCCAGTCCGCAGAGCGTCGCGCCCCGCGTCCAGGGCGGCGAGCACGAGCGCGCCCTCCTCGGCCGGGAGGCGGGCCTCGATCAGAAGCGAGCCGTCGTCGTTGTTCCGGCAGTTCACGTACCGCCGGCGAAAGTCGGGGTCCGCGGGGCCTAGCTCGAGGTCGAGCACCCCGCGGTAACGGCGAAGCAGTGCCTCCAGTTGCGCCGCCGTGGCGTGCTCGGCGATCTCGAGCATCTCCTCCTCGGTCTCGGGCGTGGCCCCCGCGTCATCGCACGTACCTGCGAGAAGCTCAGCGCTCCCCGCCCGAAGGCGGCGCGGATGGCCGGCAGCTCGTCGAGGCACCGCGCCACGCGCACCTGCTCGCGCGCGGCGCCGAGCCCGATCGCGCACTGCCACGAGAGCCAGTGCGCGCAAGACTTGCACCCCCACTCCGCCCACCCCTCCCGGCGGTCGAGCTCGCCCACGAGCAGCAGGAAACGACAGGTTGCCGCATGGATGTGTGCGGCGAGCTGCGTGATCTCCCGCTCGAGCAGCTCGAGCGGCAGCTGGTACAGGTCGAACGACGCATTCGACGAACGCGGGCCGCGCTCGGTCTCCACAGGAGTTCATCAGGATCCTCCCATTCGGAAACGAACAAATGTTCCCATCGAGATCGGACGAAAGAGACCGGCCGAGGCTCCGCGAAACCAGCTCGGGCCGCGCCGCTGCGGAGGACCGCGGGGTGGCGAAGAACGGCTACGATGTGCAACTGTGCGGTTGCTCATTCTCGGCGGCACGCTCTTCCTCGGTCGGCACCTCGCGGAGGAGGCCATGGCCCGCGGCCACGACCTGACCCTCTTCAACCGGGGCCGGACGGCGCCGGAGCTGTTCCCGGAGGCCGAGCACCTGCGCGGCGATCGCGACGGCGATCTCGGCGCCCTACGTGAACGCGAATGGGAGGCGGTGATCGACACCTCTGGCGACGACCCGGGCATGGTCGGCGAGTCCGCGGCCCTCCTGGCCTCCGCTGTCGGCCACTACACGTTCGTGTCGAGCATCTCCGCCTACGGGACCTTCTCCGAGCCCGGCATGGACGAGAACGCACCGACAGCTCGCAGCGAGTCGGAGGACGTCTCGGAGGGATACGGCGCACGCAAGGCGGCCTGCGAGCGCGCCGTAGCCGATGCCTTCCCGGGCCGCTCGTGCGTGGTCCGTAGCGGCCTGCTGATCGGCCCCCATGACCCGACGGAGCGGTTCTCCGTATGGGTGCGAAGGCTCGCGGCGGGCGGTCGCGTCCGCGCGCCCGCCGATCACGACCAGCCCGTGCAGCTCATCGACGCTCGTGACCTCGCGGCATGGATGCTCGCGGGCGCCGAGCACCTGCGGGTCGGCACCTTCAACGTCACCGGCCCGGCGAAGCCGGTCACGCTCGGCGACATGCTCGAGCGCGTTCGGGCCGCCACCGGCGGCGGCGCCGAGCTCGACTGGGTCGACGGCGAGACCCTGCTGGCCGAGGGTCTCGAACCCTGGGACGACGTGCCGCTGTGGCTCGATCTGCCCCGGCATCCCGAGCTACGCGGCTTCATGGCGGTCGAGGTGGCCCGGGCGCTGGCCGCCGGCCTGGCCTTCCGCCCCATCGAAGAGACGGTTCGCGACCTGCTCGCCGCCCAAGATCACGACCTGTGACCTGCGCTCGCCGCCGGTGCTTGCCGTGGGCAATCCGTGCCGCCCGATCCGCGATCTTTGAGCGGCTCAGATCAGTCCCCGCTCCCGCGCCCTCCCCACCGCCTGCTCGCGGCTCGACACCCCGAGCTTTCCGAAGATCCGGCGCGAGTGGGTCTTCACGGTGTTAAGCGACAGGTACAGCTCGTGGCCGATGTCGCGCTGCGAGAGGTCGGTCGCCAGCAGGCGCAGGACCGTCAGCTCCCGCTCGCTCAAGGGCTCGCCGGCCGCCACCGCCCGCGGTCGCGTGGACAGCCGCCCGTCGACCTCCGCCACGCGCTCCGGTAT
>JBOGXT010000725.1:0-6094 GCA_050694635.1 Thermoleophilaceae bacterium | reverse complement strand
AGCACCACCTGGTCGAAGCCGTTCTTGTCGACGTAGTCCTTGAGACCGGTGCGGAGCGCCCCGTACACCTCGGGCTCCGGGTCGAGCAGGGCGGCCACCTTCCCGCCCACGGTCTGGCCGCCGCCCGGCACCTCGAGGTCGGCCAGGTGCACCACCGGCGGCTCGGCGATCGGCGCGGCGCGGCGCTGGCGGCGCACGTTCACGCGGTGGCGCGTGTCGCGCAGGCGGCCCGAGGCGACCTCGCGCGGGTCGATCGTGCAGAGCGTGAGGGACTCCTCGAACTGGGGGCAGCGCGCGAGCACGCGCCCGTCCTGGTCGATCGCGAGGCTGTGGCCGTCGAAGACCAGCTCGTCCTGGCCGCCGACCGTGTTGACGAACACGACCGCGGTGAGGTTGTCGACGGCGCGCTGCACCAGCATGCGCTCGCGGGCGTGGCCGTAGCCGGCGCGGTACGGGGAGGCGGAGAGGTTGACGATCATCTGCGCCCCGGCCAGCGCCTCGGTCATCGCGGGCGGCCCGGGCTCCCAGATGTCCTCGCAGATCGAGACCCCGATGGGGATGCCGTTCAGCTCGAAGATGCCCGCCTCGGAGCCCGACTGGAAGTAGCGCTGCTCGTCGAAGACGCCGTAGTTGGGGAGGTACATCTTGCGGTAGACCGCGGCGACCTCACCGTCGGCGAGCACGGCGGCCGAGTTGTAGACGTCGTCGGCGCTCTCGGGGAAACCGACGAGCGCGACGATGCTGCGCGTCTGGCCGGCGAGCTCCTCGAGCGCGGTGCCGACCTGGTCGAGGAACGAGGTCTTCAGCAGCAGGTCCTCGGGCGGGTAGCCGCTGATCGTGAGCTCCGGGAACACGACCAGCGCCGCCCCTTGCTCGCGGGCGGCGCCGGTCTGTTCCGCGATCTTGCGGGCGTTGCCCCTGATGTCGCCGACCGTGGGGTCGATCTGGGCGAGGGCGACCCTCAGCAGGTCCTGTCCGGGGGGCATGCCCTAAGTATCGCGCCTTGCCGCAGCACCCGGCTCGGCCGGGAGCGCGCGGATCGGCTTCGCCCTACTTGATCACGGCCTCCAGCAGCAGCCAGCAGCCGTCGGTGTCGGTGGCCGTCTGGAACGGGCTGCCGAGCGAGAGCGGGGGCTGGAAGATCAGCTGGTTCGGGCCGCCGGAGCTGCAGCGGAGCATGCTGGTCTCCGAGGACCGGATCGCGAGCGACTGGCCCTTCTTGACCGGCACGTTCACCTTGAACGACTCGACGTTGTAGCTGTCCGGGTCGGTCTCGGGATCCGTGTAGTTCTGGCCCTGGTAGTTGATCACCGGGCCGTTGCGGACGAGCTTGGCCTGCTGGCTCGCCTTCTTGGCCTTGACGATCTGGAGCTGGAATGTGCCGGGCGCGCCGGCGATCAGGCGGATGCGCTTGATCTTGCCGCGCTTCGGCGCCGTGGGCTGGTCCGGCCGGCCGTAGGCGTCCATCAGGACACGGGTACAGGGACCGGTGACGTCCTCGTCGGGGCTGCACGAATGCGGCTGCGAGGCGTTCGAGGGCTGCACGTCCGGCGTGAGCTTTGCGCCGAACTTGGTCGACGCCATGCCGCTGGCCGGCAGGGCCAGCAGGGCGAGGACGGCGAGCAGGATGATCTTGTGGATGCGGGTCATTGGACTCCTCCGTTGGGTTGGTTCGATCCGACAGGAGGAGTGTCGGTCCGCAGCGAGCCCGCTCCCAGAAGCCCTAGGGGTGGTCCGCATCACCCCGTTCTCGTTCGACTGTCCTTGCTTTGTGGCCCGTATAGGGCCCCTATCCAGGACGGTCGACGCGAAATCGGAGCGAGGCCCTTGCGCGCGCGGAGCCGGCGCGGGCGGTGAGGCGAAGGCGGTAGCGCCCCGGGCGGAGGCGACCGATGCGGAGGGAGCGGCGGCCCGAGGAGAGCGTGCGGGGACGGAGGCGACGGACGCGCTTCCACGGGCGGGCCGCGGCCCCGACCCGCAACCGCCGTTGGAGGAGGACTCCGCCGACGCGGGCACGCCTTGACACACGAACGACGGCAACGAAGGAGAGCCCGGCACCGCGCACCCGCACCAAACGCAACCGCAACCGACGGCGCCCCCCTTCATTGCCGTCGTTTCCGGTCGGCGGCTGCAGAAACCGCGGATCCGGCAGCTCGTATGCCCCGATGTCGAGGGCTTCGTCCGCCGGCCGAGCGGCGCCCGCCCCGGGCAGCCCGGCCAGAGGTGGCTCGAAGGCGGCGCTCAGCGGCGGCGTGTAGCCGACATCAACCAGCGGCGAGCTGGCCAGCGGTCGAAACGAGGCGTCGAGCCCCGGATCGGCCCCGCCCAGCCCGCCCGCCAGCTCGGCCGGCACGTCCGACCCCGCCGTGACCCAGTTGGCGGCCCCGGACAGGGAGCGCGTCCCCCCGACCCACTCCGCCTCCGCCTCCCGCAGCACCTGCAGCCCGCCGGCCCGGTGCATCACGTTGCCCACCGCCTCGATCGACTCCAGCCGGTCGAAGGCGCGAAAGACCGTGTAGCCGGTGGCCGCGGTCCCCACGAACGTGTTCGACACGAACCGGTAGCGGCCCTCGGACTCGCCGGTCGCGTCGCCGCCCACCCGCGCCGCGTAGCGGAAGTCGGCGCGCCGGTGCACCAGCACGTTGCCCACCACGTCGGAGTCCTCCCGCACCCCGGGCGCGACCGCGCCGCCGGCGGGGTCGGGGCCGATCAGCTCCAGCTCGTGGAAGCTGAGCCCGTTGCCATCGAGCCGGTTGTAGGCGATCTCGTTGCGCTCGGCGCGGCTCTTGACGAGGTTCCCGCCGGTCGCGTCGTGCACCCAGCTGTGGCGCATCCGGAAGACCGAGCCCGGATGCGCGAGCTCGTCAGTGGCCATGTAGATCGAGTGGTGGCGGTCGCCGCCGCCGGCGTGGTGGACCTCCACGCGCTCGAGCGTTGCGTCGCCCGAGTCGGTGTCGGCGCCGAGGATGCCGTGGGCGGGACAGTCGTGGACCACGGTGTCCCGCACCACGAGGCCGTCGGCGTGCAGGTAGAGGCAGCGGAAGCTGCCACCGGTCAGGTCGAGGCGCTCGAGCACGGTGTGGTCGCCGGCCAGCTCGATCGTGTTGGTCGCGCCGGCGATCACCGGGCGAGGGCTGCCGACGCCGCGGATCGTGATCGGCGCGTGGGGGCTCCCGTCGCGCTCGAGCCGCACGCCGCCCGGATAGGTGGCGCCGCCGCTCACCAGCACGAGATCGCCGGGGCCGAGCAGGTCGTCGACGTCCTCGAGCGTGGCGTACGGCTTGCCCGGGCCCACCTCGTAGGTGGCGCCGCGGGCAGCGGCCGCCGGAAGCAGGGCGGCCAGAACGGCGAGCGCCGCGAGCATGCGAGTCATTGGGACAAGGGTCGGTGCCGCGACCTATTCGCTTGAACGAAGCGCTTCGGCGGTCCGCCGATCGGCCGGGAAGAACGACTCGATCGACAGCTCGCTGGCGGTGACCTCCACCGCCGTGCCGAACGTGGCCACCGTGCTGATGAACGCCAGCTCACCCGCGTCGGTCCGCAGCCGCAACGGCAGGTTGACGATGCGCGGCGTCACTCCCTCCGGGTGCAGGCTGACCCGGAGGACGTTCAGCGGCGACTCGAGCAGCTCGGGCGCGACCCCCTCGGTGAGCAGTTCGACGGCGTGGTTCGCGGCGATCATCTCCCAGGCACCGTCGACCACGACCGCCGGGTACGGCTCGTGGCCGCCGGCGCTCGCGGCAGCCGCCAGCAGGGGTCCGACGCGTACGCTTGCCGCCATCTCGGTCATTCGCCGGCGACCCTAGCGCCGGGTACGGCTAACCCCACTGTCGCCGCCCGACCTCGTGGACACACTTGCGAGTCATGCATTCGAAAATCTGCACAGAGGCGTTCGGCGAGCAGCGGGACCCGGCGGTCCTGCTGATCATGGGCCAGATGGCGTCGATGCTGTGGTGGCCCGACGCGTTCTGCGAGCGGCTGGCGAGCTCCGGGCGCTTCGTGATCCGCTACGACAACCGCGACACCGGGCGCTCGGTCGGGTACGAGCCGGGCACCGCGAGCTACACGCTCGACGACATGGCGGGCGACGCCATCGGCGTGCTCGACGAGCACGGGGTGGAGCGGGCGCACGTCGTCGGCATGTCGCTGGGAGGCGCGATCGCCCAGCTCGTCGCGCTCGAGCACCCGGCGCGGGTGGCGAGCGTGACCGCGATCAGCACCACGAAGGTCGGCGAAGGGGATCCAGATCTTCCCGGCCCGACGGCCGAGTACATGGAGCACTCCGCCGCCTGGGAGGACCTCGACTGGTCCGACACCCGGGCGCTAGGCGAGATGCTGGTGCGCGACGCGCGCCAGATCGCCGGGACCCGGCATCCCTTCGACGAGGCGGCGGCGCGCGACCTCATCACACGCGACCTGGAGCGAGCCACCGACCCGAGGCGGATCGCCAACCACGGCGAGCTGACCGGTGGCGAGCGGTGGCGCGGCAGGGTCGGCGAGATCGCCGCGCCGTTTCTGGTCATCCACGGCACCGCGGACCCGATCTTCCCGTACCCGCACGGCATCGCGCTCGCCGAGGCCGTGCCCGGGTCCACCCTCGTGCCGATCGAGGGCGGCGGGCACGAGCTGCACGAGGGCGACTGGGACCAGATCCTCGACGCGATCGTTCGCCACACCGCGGCGCCGGGGTAGCAGTCCGGGCGTGCTCGCGATTCGCCGCCTCATAGGGCGGCGCTGAGCGCGTCGAAGTCCGGCTCTCGCCTGACCGCGCCGGGCGGGAGCCCGACGACGCGCTTGAACGCCCGTGCGAACGCGGCCTCGGAGCGGTAGCCGAGCCGGTTCGCGAGCTCCGCGACGGTGGCGCCGTCCTCCCTGAGCGCGGTGTGGGCGACGTACATCCGCCAGCGCGTGACGTAGCGCATCGCGGGCTCGCCGAGGAGCTCGGTGAAGCGGGCGGAGAAGGCCGAGCGCGACATGGCCAGCTCGCCGGCGAGCGCCGCCACCGTCCACGCCGGCTCGCGGTGGATCAGCGAGATCGCGCGCCCGATCTGAGGGTCCTGCAGCGCGCCGAGCCAGCCTGTGCGGGCGGCGGGGTCGGTCTCGATCCACACGCGGATCGCCTGGATCACGAGGATGTCCGCGAGGCGCGTGATCACGGCCTCGCCGCCCGGCCGCAGCTCCCTGGCCTCGGCGGCCATCAGCCCGAGGGCGGTCTGCAACCGCTCGCCCGTTCCCTCGATGTGGATCGTCTGCGGCAGGATCTCGACGAGGTTGCGGGCGGCGGGGTGGTCGAAGCGCACCGCCCCGCAGATCAGCATCGTCGGAGCGCCACCGCCGCCGTGACCAAGGATCTCGTAGCGGTCGCTGACCCGCTCGAGCGGCAGCTCGAGGATCCCCGGCGCCGCGGCCTCGGGGTCGCTTCGCAGGCTGTGCCCCTCGCCGTGCGGCACGAGGGCGAGGTCCCCTGATTGGACCCAGCTGCCCTCCGCCTCGTCGCTCGTGAGCCAGACCCGCCCCGCTGTGACCACGTGGGACCACATGTAGCCCGGCATCGGCGGCAGCGTCATGCCCCACGGCGCGCTCAGCTCGGCGCGGCAGTAGTAGGCGCCGTTCATCCGGACCAGGTGCAGGGCCTCACCGAGAGGATCCGACGGCGCCCAGGGGTCGAGCGTGTGCATCGGCGCAAGGTATGAACCGTCTCGGTCGAGAGTCCAGGATCATGGACGATCAAGCAGGAATCGGCGTCTTGCGATCATAGACAGTCCCGTGGCGATCCCGGATAGTGGACAATCATGCAATCGACTACTTCACACAACACGACATTGGTGCTTGGCGGCACGGGCAAGACCGGCCGGCGGGTGGCGGAGCGCCTCGAGGCGCGCGGCGTCCCGGTGCGGGTCGGCTCGCGCTCCGCGGAGCCGCCGTTCGACTGGGAGGACAGGGACACCTGGGCCGCCGCGCTGGACGGCGTGGGTTCCGTGTACATCTCGTACTACCCCGACCTGGCGATCCCCGGCGCGCCGGACGCGGTGGGCTCGTTCGCGGAGCTCGCCGTGGAGCGGGGCGTGCGGCGCCTCGTGCTGCTGTCCGGCCG
>JBOGXT010000724.1:0-4333 GCA_050694635.1 Thermoleophilaceae bacterium | reverse complement strand
TCTAGGCAGCAGCGGCGACGCCGCGGCTCGCCGAGGCGCCCGCGATCGACGAGCTCCGCGCGTCTGTGCCGCGCCCGGCCGCGCTCCCGCTATCTGATGAGGAGGAGGGCTGACCACGCCGGAGCCGCGAGGTCTTCCGACTCGTCCAATCCGAGAGCGAGCCCGGAGCCAGCCGAGTGTGCTGTGGTAACGCGAAGCGGTATTTGCCCTTTGGCCCCCTATAACAGCGTCCAGTCTCGCCCGCCCTTTTCGGAAAGAACTGAAACCCAGCGGCGACGCTTCTACTGCCGACGCAGCGGCCTGAGGTGGCGGAGCACCCGCAGCAGTCAGCCGGGCTGCTCATCGGACTCCTGCTCCGTCGCGCGCAGGACGGCGGTCGCGTCGTCCTCGAGCTCTCCGTAGTACCTCTGCTTCTGACGCCGGTCCCGGGCCCGGTTGGTCAGGGCGAGCGGTCTCGTTCGCCGCTGAAACCGTGGCAGTCGCCTGCGCCGAGGTGGGCCGGGCCCTTGTCGCTTTCACGTTTCACTCTTCACGCTTCTTCGCTTCCGTACCCTTCAAACGGCTCCGTCAGCAGGCGAGCCTTGTGAGGCCCGTACTCGAAGTGGTGAACGATTCGGATGGTGGAATCGGTGCGCTCGACGCGGGTCTCGACCAGCGTGAGGTCCCCGGCGTCGCCGAGCCCGAGCTGGTTAAGCCGCTCGGCCTCGGCCCGGCAGACATCGCCCGGGGTGGGGCGGCTCGCCGGATAGGCATCCTCATGATGTCGAATCAGCGCCTGCCAGTGTTCGTCTCCCGCCCGTTGCACGGCTTCCCGGACTTGCTCCCTGGTATAGCCCATGTCAGCCCGCTGCCTGCAAGCCGGCGCCTGACTCGCCACTGCGGGCGCGCGAGTAGCGCCCCATCTGGGCCTGCCGCCGAGCCTGGACACTCATGCCCACCGGGACGAGGCTGCTGATTCCCGAGCTGAGCCTGAGCCCGGCCATGTCCCTCCTTCGGTCGTCTCGCAGCATCGTCCCACGCCCTCGCGACGGTGTCGATGAACTCTTCACCGGTCTCGTGGTGGATCACACAGCGGGATGGCCACGGCGTCTCCCCTCGGAGACAGTTCGAGGTGATGCGGCTGCACTCGGCGAGGTAGTTCAGCTGCTGGTCGTAGAGCGGGAGGGATCGGGAGTCCCATTACCAAATCCAGCGCGGGTCCCAACGCACGGGGTGGGCGGGGGGACCCAGGATTCTGCAGTGCTCGAGGCGCTGCCCCCTGCTTGCCGCTCGGCGCCGAGGGAATTCTCGAGCTCGGGAGCTGCGAAGGCTTTGCGATTGAGCGCGACGTTGGCGTGGTCGTCTTGGCGAGTTCCTGAGGGCGGGAGCTTGGCGTTCTGCCACTGGGGCCTTATCGGCTCACTGACTCGGCCCAGCGGCGCATCGCGTAGCGGAACCAGCCGTCCCCGTAGGGCACGTAGATCCTGACGGGCACTCCGCGGCCGGCGAGGACCGTCGCGTCCGCGCTGCGTACGCCGAGCAGCATTTCGACGCCGATACCCGGCAGGGCCCGCAAGAGCGCCTCCCGCAGGATGGCGTCGTGGGTGGCGATTGCGACCTCTGCGCCGTTTGCATGCAGCTCGTGGGCGAGCTCGAGGAAGGCCAGGTCGGTCGGTTCACCCCAGGGCCGCGCCACCCGCGGGTCCTCCACGTAGGCGCCCTTGACGAGTCGGATCGGCACCCCGTCCTCCGCAAGCGCCTGGGCATCCGCACGGCTGCGCTTGAGGTTCGCCTGGATCGTTGCCGACACCGCGCCGCCCTCGCGGGCTACAGCCGAGACCGCCGCCAAGATGCGGTCGGCCCGGCGCTCCTGCTCTGCGCCCACCTGGATGCGTCGGCCCGCCGGAAGCGCAGAGGCGATCCGCTCGAGGCGCTGCTGCACGGCCTCCCCGGGCTGGTCGAGGCCGATGTGCGAGAGATCGATCGACAGGAACGTGTCCTCGCGAGCTCGCTCGAGCGTTTCCGCGAGCGCGACGTAGTGGTCGGTGACATGGTCCGCCCCGATCGGGTCGGAGATGTTCTCGCCGAAGAAGTCGATCGAGCTTCCGAGCCCCGCCCCGGCGAGGCGATGCGCGCAGAGAAGCGCATCCTCCGCCCGCGTCCCGGCGACGTAGCCCCTAGCCAGCCGGTAGGCGCCCCACTCCCCACCGGGGAGGGCGCGCACCGCGCGCTCCCACCCCGCGCTCGTCGCGAGCGCGAGGAGAAACCGCCGAGCGGTCATAGCAACGGACACTCGGTGGATGATGCCGACGACGGCTTTGACCTCGGCGACGCGAGCCATCTGAGTCGGTCTTCGAACGCCGGCTTCTTCACCCGTCAGGTCGTCGCGCGGCCTTGGCAGGCGCTCTCGGTAGTGTCGGACGGGACGAGATGTGCCTGTCCCTTCCGGGGCCGCTCGCTCTCGCATCTGGTGTGAAGCGCAATTGCGAGGCCCGAGCATGGAACGCGCAAGAGGGGCTGCCGGAAAGTGGCTGCAAACCGGCCTGTCGAATCCCGGGCGGGATCCTCATGGCGCGTGCAGCCAGGTCGATGTCGTCTGGGCTAGCCAGCCCGCAGAGCTCCGAATGGCGCACAACTCGGGCCATGAGAACTCGCGGTGATCACCGTCCAGTAGTCGTGCCGCGTCGAGAAACACCTCGACCTGGACGACCCGGGGAAGGATCGATTCGGCGCCTTGACCCGGAGGAAGCACTCCGGGTCGTCGAGCACGGGCCCGGGTAGCCGCAGCAACCGCGGCCGCTCTCGCACGAAGGCGGGCGACTTGCCGACCCTAGAGTAGGTAGCGATGCTAACTACCCCCACGCAGAGCGTCCCCGAGCTGGCGGAGGTGCTCCGCCTCGGCGTGACCCGGACAGCCCGACGGCTGCCGCAGCAGGCCGACTCGCCCCTGTCGCCCACGCTCGTCGCGACCCCTTTCGACGATCGAGCGCCACGCGCCTCTCGGGCCCTCGGAGCTGGCCCAGCTAGAGGGCGTACAGCGGCCGACGGTGACCCGCGCGGTGGCCCGGCTCGTCGCCTACGTGCTGGTCGACCGGCTGCGCGCCACGCCTGAGGGCCGGCGGGTGCTGAGCGCGCTCCGCCAGCGGAAGACGGCCTACCTCGCCCGCCGCCTCGAGCGCCTGGACCCGGAGGAGCCCGCGGTCCTCGCGCGGGCCGGCGACCTGCTCAAGCGGATGCTCGCCGTGGACGACGCGTGAGGGGGCGCCTCAGCCGCCCTTTCGCCCCGTTCGCGGTCCCAAACTACCGCCGCTTCTACGCAGGGCAGGCGTTCGCGCGCTGCGGAGCGTGGGTCCAGACGGTCGCCGAGCTGTGGCTGGTGCTGTCGCTCACTGGCAGCGGCGTCTCGCTGGGCCTTACCACGGCGTTCCAGTTCCTGCCGATGCTGCTGCTCGGCGCCTGGGCCGGTCTGCTCGCCGACCGGCTCCCGAAGCGCCGCATCCTACTCGCGGCGCAGGCCTGGATGGTCGTGCCGGTCGGAACCCTGCTAGTCCTGACCGCCACGGGGACGGTGGAGCTATGGATGGTCTACGTGCTCGTGTTCGCCCGCGGGGTGGGCCGTGCGCTCGACAACCCGGTGCGCCAGTCGTTCGTCATGGAGGTGGTGGGCCCCCGGCACGTCGCGGCCGCCGTCTCGCTGAACAGTGCACTCGTGTCCTCCGCGCGCATGGTCGGGCCCGCCGTCGGCGGGATCCTGATCGCGGGGGCGGGCGTCGTGCCCTGCTTCGCCCTGACCTCGGCGGCCTTCCTCGCGGCGATCGGGGCGCTGATTACGCTCGACGGCTCCGCCCTGCGCCCCACGCCGCTCGCACCGCGCCGCCCACGGCAGCTGCGCGACGCGTTGCGCCACGTCCGCGCCACCCCTGGGCTGCTCACGCCCCTGGCGGCGATGGCCCTCGTGGGCACCCTCGCGTTCAACTTCCCCGTGCTGCTGCCGCTCATGGCCCGCTACACGTTCGACGAGGGGCCGGCTGGTTTCGGCGCGCTCGCAGCCGCCATGGGAGCCGGCGCCGTGCTCGGCGCAGTGGCCAACGCGGGTCGCTCAACGCAGTCGATCCGGACGCTCGGCCGGCTCGGGATCGCCTTCGGGCTCGCGATGCTGGGACTGGCAGCGGCGCCGGGCTTCGGCGCGGCGCTCGCGGCCCTCGTCCTGGTGGGAGCCACCTCGGCGGCGTTCACGGCCACCACGAACTCGCTCATGCAGTTGGCTGCCGATCCCGCCATGCGAGGGCGCACCATGGCCCTGTGGAGCGTCGTCTACCTCGGCTCCACGCCGCTCGGTGGGCCGGTCGTCGGC
>JBOGXT010000723.1:0-3156 GCA_050694635.1 Thermoleophilaceae bacterium | reverse complement strand
GCGCCTGTTGGGCCGCGACCTCAAGCCGCGGGCGGCCGACGTGCGCATCGAGGGCGCCGCGCGGCTTGCCGGCTGCGGGCAGGGCTGCTGGACCTTCCGCCTCCGAGGCCAGCCGGCCACAGTGGCCGCGCGCGTGCCCGAGCGGGGCAGGACCTACGTCGCCCGAGTGCCCGCCCGCTGGGACCCGAACGCCGGACGCCGCGCCAGGCGGCTGCTCGGGCGCGCGCAGCGCACGATGGCCCGGCTCCGCAGCGTGCGCCAGGACGAGACCATCACGAGCGGTCCGGGAAGCTTCGTGGCGACCCGCTACCGCCTCGAGGCGCCCAACCGCTTCTCCTACCGGACGAGCGGCGGCACGGAGTCGATCGTGATCGGCAAGCGTGACTGGGTGCGCAGCGGCGGCCCGCGCTTCGAGCGCCGCGCCTTCGGCGGCGGCGGGCCGGGCTTCCGCACCCGCTCCTGGTTCCGCTGGACCAGCTACGCCCGCTTCGTCGCCCTGCTCGAGGGAGAGACAGCCCACGGCCGCCGCCTGCTGCGGATCGCGCTGATGGACGAGGCCACCCCCGTCTGGTACAGGCTCACCGTCGACCGTGCCACGATGCGCGTCCTAGGCGCGCGGATGATCGCCGAGGGCCACTTCATGACCCAGCGCCTCTACGACTTCAACCGCCCGCTCGCGATCGAACCGCCCCCCGAGGACGCCGTTGCCCCCTGAGCGCCGAACGCACGGCACCGGCGGGCGGCGTCTAGCGACGGCGGCGCGCGCCACCGGCCTGGTCGCGATCGCGCTGTTCATCGCGCTGCTCGCCTACGGCCTCGCCAAGCAGGCGCCGAACACGAACATCGACGACAGCCTGGCGCGAGCGCAGAGCGTGCCGGCGCCGCCCTTCGAGCTGCCGGTCTTGGAGCGCGGCGAGCTCGGCCCGCCGCTCGGGGCGCGCCTGCGACCCGCGCTCGCCGACGGCCGCGTGGCCATCGAGGAGCTCCAAGGGAGGCCCGTGGTGCTCAACTTCTGGGCCTCGTGGTGCGTGCCCTGCCGCGCGGAAGCCCCCACGCTTGAGCGGGCCTGGCGGCGCGCCCGCGGTCAGGGCGTGCTGTTCCTCGGGCTCAACATGCAGGACCTCCCCGAGGACGCGCGCGCCTTCATCCGCGAGTTCGACAACACCTACCTCAACGTGCGCGACCAGTCGAACGGCGTCGCCCGCGACTGGGGCGTGACCGGCATCCCCGAGACCTTCTTCATCGCCGCGCGGGGCAGGGTCGTCGGGCACGTGATCGGCGTGGTCTCGGCCGAGCAGCTCGGCCAGGGCATCGAGGCTGCGCGCCGCGGCCGTCCCCTCGGCGCGTTCGAGGGCGGGGACCAGCGCCCGACCCGGTAGGCGCCGGACCACGGGGCTCACTCGGGTCCGTCTGGGGTGTCCCCGCGCTCGTCCTCGGCCGGCGCGTCGGCGGCTCGCTCCCGAACCGACATGTACAGCAGCAAGCCCACGATCGCCACGAGCGGGATCAGGAACGGAAGCCAGTCGGCGGCGTGGGCGAGGATCAGTGCAGGTCGCCGCGGCCTGCCGGCAGGTCCACACCCTCTCGGGCCTCGTCGGTCTCCAGCTCCGCGATCCGGGCCTCGATGTCGGCCCGTCGGCGCCGGAGCTCGTCGAGCCCGGCGCTCGCATCGACGTCTGCGCTCCGCGACGCCTGCGCCGCAGGCAAGCAGCAGGCCGCATCGCGGCCCCGTCGCCGCTGCCACCACATCATGGCCGGGCAGGCGAGCCCGGCCGCCGCGATCGCCAAGACGAGCAGCCCGGTCTCCATCGCCTAGCGGCCGGCCGGCTCGCCGTCGCGCGCGCCCCCAGCCCGCTCCAGACGCTGTATGTCCGCGCTCAAGCGCGCGTGCTCGCTGCGAAGCTCGTCGATCGATGCCGGCCGTTCCCGTTCAGGCTCGGCTCGGCGCTGGCCGCCTCTCATGCCCTTGCTCATGAACCACATCATGAGCCCCATGCCGACCGGGCAGGCAAGCAGCGCCAGTGCAACCAGGGCGCCCTCCATCTGTCAGCTCCTCTCGTTCACAGGAAACCTACGACGATACATAGTAGAGACTCTGGGAGCCGCGTCAACCGTGACCTCCCGCTTCACCCGATCAGCTCACCTCGACCTCGACCGAATGCCAGCCGCTGGCCCCGGAGGGGTGCGGGCTGCGCCGCCGCTTCTCCTGCACGCGTCCGCGCCCGTCGGTCGCGCGGCAGACGAGCGGGTGGCCGCCGGCCCGCTCTGGCGTCCATGGGAGGGCCCACTGGGTCCAGGCGTAAGGCGAGCGCGGCGGCCTGAGCACCGCCTCGCGCCAGGACCGACCGCGGTCGACTGACACCTCGACTCGCGATATGCCGCGCAGCCCGGCCCAGGCCACGCCGGCGATCCAGGCCGGGCGGCCGCGCTCCGCCCGCCGCGGCACGTCGATGCGAGATTGGGTCCGCACGACGCCCGCCTCCGACCAGCCGCGCTGGGTCCAGTAGCTGCGCTGGTCGCCGGCGACGAGCTCGATCTGCTCCAGCCACTTGGCGTTCTTGATGCCGTAGAGGGCGGGCGCGCGCACGCGGCACGGGAAGCCGTGCTCCCAGGCGAGCGGCCGCCCGTTCTGCGCAATCGCCAGCAGCACGCTGTCGTCCATGGCCGCCGCTGGCGGGACTGACGCCGAGTAGCCGTCCGCGCAGCGGAACACCACGTCGGCCGCGTCCGCGCGCGGCCGGACCGCCCGCAGCACGTCGCGTAGCCGCGGACCCCTCCAGGCGGAGCTTCCCACCAGCGGGCCGCCGACCTCGTTCGAGATGCAGGTCAGCACCGAATGGCGCTCGACGAGCGGGAAGCGTCGCTGCAGCTCGTCGAAGGCGAGCTCCATCGGCGCGTCCACGAGCCCGTGCACGGCGAGCGTCCACCCGTCCGCCTCCACGATCGGGTCCTGCAGATCGATGTCGACGACGTAGTGGTCCGCCACCGCCGTCACCTCGGGCGAAAGCCCCGGTACATCCGGGAAGCCCGGCCGCGCCGGCCGCCGGGCGGGCTCGTCCGGCGGTGCCAACGACACGTCGGTGTTCGGGCCGCCCAGGCGCTCGACGAGACGGCCGAGCAGCGTGCCGCCGACTGCAACCGCTGCCGCGGCGGAGC
>JBOGXT010000722.1:0-7480 GCA_050694635.1 Thermoleophilaceae bacterium | reverse complement strand
GGCGTGCGTCGCGGCGTCGGCTACGCCTTCGGGTTCAAGAACATCGCCATCTCCGAGGGCTTCGACGACTATACGGTGGCCCGCGTGCGCCTGTCGGCACCAGGTGGGGTGCCGCTGGCCGAGGTCGACAGCGCCGCGGCGGAGGTCGGCCAGGGCGTCGTGGGGGTGGCCGAGCAGGTCGTGCGCACCGAGCTGGGCGTCGAGGAGGTGCGAGTACAGGTGGCGAATACACGGTTCGGCTCGGCCGGATCGGCGTCGGCCAGCCGGCTCACCTGGATGGTCGCCGGCGCCGTCGGCGCGGCCTGCCGGACGCTGCGCGAGCGGCTGGGGCTCGAGCCCGGGATGCCGCCGTGGGAGCTGGCTCGGCTGCTGGGCGACGGCGAGGTCGAGGAGGAGGCCACCTACCGTCACCCGCCGACGACGCCGATGGACCCGGAGACCGGCCGCGGTGTGGTCCATGCCGGCTTCGCGTTCGTCGCCCACCGCGCCGTCGTGGACGTCGACGTCGAGCTCGGGGTCGCCCGGGTGGCCCAGCTCGCCTGCGCCCAGGACGTCGGCCGGGCGATCAACCCGCTTGCGGTCGAGGGCCAGCTCGAGGGCGCCGGCATGCAGGGGCTCGGGCTCGCTCTGATGGAGGAGATGGCGGTCGACGAGGGCATCGTGGTCAGCCGGTCGCTCGGCGACTACCGCATCCCGACGATCGTCGATGCCCCCGAGATGCGGTCGCTCGTGCTGGAGCTCGGCAACCCGGAGTCGCCGTACGGCGTGACCGGCGTGGGCGAGGTAGGCGCGCTCACGTCAACGCCGGCCGTGCTGGCGGCCCTGCGGGCGGCCACCGGGCGGGCGCTGACACGGGTGCCGGCGCACCCCGAGGATCTCGCCGACGTGGCGGTCTGGGAGCCGTGAGCGGCGCCTTCACGATCGCGCGGATGGTCGCGTGGTCGAACATCAGAGCTCGGCGCCCGCCGGCCCGGACGGCAGCGGGTGGTAGCGCCGCGGCCCGAGCACGCGTCCGAGCTTGTCGCCCAGCCGCTCCGCCTCGTCGAGCAGTGCCGGCTCGTCAACGGTGAGCACGCTGCCTCCCTCGACCACCACGCGGCCGGCCACGACCACGCTCTCGACGTCCGTGCCGACCGCGTAGCGGACGAGCGTTCCGACCGGGTCGTAGGTCGGCGTGAGGCGCGTGTTCTCTGCGTCGACCACCACGACGTCAGCCGCCTTGCCGACCTCCAGCGAGCCGATCTCGTGGTCCCAGCGAAGCGCCCGGGCCGCGTCGATCGTCGCCATCGTCATGGCGTCGTGCGTGCGGAACGCGAGCGGGTCGTAGAGCGGGATACCGGTGCTCTGCGCGTGCATCACGAACGCGATCCTCATGACCTTGAAGAGGTCGTTTATCACCGTGTCGCAACCCAGTCCGACGGTCACGCCGGCCGTCCGCATGGAGACGACCTTGGTGACCGCCGAGACGATGTCCGTGCAGACGATCGGGGCGTGCGCCACGGCGGCGCCCGCTTCGGCGAGCATGCGGATCTCGCGGTCGGTCGTGAGCATCGCGTGGATTGCAAGGAAGCGGTCGTCCAGCGCTCCGATCGTCTTGAGGTGCTCGATCGGCCGCTCGCCGAACAGCGAGAAGATCAGCTCGATCTCCTCGCGGTCGCGGCTGATGTGGCACATGACGCCCGTGTCGTGGCGGGCCGCGAGCTCCTTCGTCGCGAGGAAGCGGTCGTCCGAGCACGACGGCAGGCCGAGGTTGTGGATGTACGGGCGCAGTCGGCCCTGCCCCTCGACGCTCCAGCGCGTGAGCCACTCCTCGGTCACCTCCAGGTCCTCGCGCAGGGCGCCGGGATCGTCGTCGAAGCTCGAGCGCTCGTCGATCTGGTCGTAGTTCGAGGCCAGCTGCGAGGTGCGGTCGCCCAGCCCGCGCGCCATGGCGCAGCGGATGCCCGTCTCCATCACCGCCCGCGCGATCGGCTCCTCGTGCTCGAGCGTGCACGTCGTCTCCGCCACCGTCGTCACGCCCGCCCGGAGCAGCTGCGAGATAGCGAACCGCGCGCTCACGTCCGCGTCGTGCTGGTCCATCGCCATCTCGCAGGGGATGTAGACGCGGTAGATGTTCGGGTAGTCCTCGAGCGCGTACTCCCGGACGAGCGCCTGGGCGAGGTGGTTATGGCAGTCGATCAGCCCGGGCAGCACTATCCGCCGTGAGCCGCCGAGGGTCCGCTGCGCCTCGAAGCGTCCGCGCACGTCCTCAGCGGCCCCGACGGCCGCGATCCGGTCTCCCTTGACAGCCACGGCGCCGTCGCGAAACACGCGCCGGTCGGGATCCATCGTCACGACCGTCCCGTCGATGATGAGATCGGCGCGTTCAGACATCGGAGCCTCCTTGGTCGGATGAAGTCGCGGGCTCGCGCACGACGCGCGTGCGCTCGACCAGCCTGCCGCGGCGAAACACGAGCCGGTCCTCGGTCGTGGTCGCGAGCACCTCCTGCAGGGAGCCGCCCGCCACGGCCACGAGCTCGGCGTCCGCGCCGGGGGCGACGCCCTGGGCGGGCAGCCCCATCGCCGCCCGCGCCCCCTCGCTGACGAGGCGGTAGGCCGTCGGGATGTCGAGCTGTCCGCCGATCACGAGCAGCGCCGCCGTCTGCAGCGGGTCGCCGCAGCCCAACGGGTGGAAGAAGTCCTGGACGTTGTCCCCGCCGCCGCCGACCGTGACGCCCGCGTCGAGCAGGGCGCGCAGGGCGGTGATCCCGCGCGGCGTCGCGGTGCGCACCTCACGCGCCTGCAGGTGCAGGTTCGTCCCCGGGCACGAGACCACCGAGATCCCCGCACGCGCAACCTCGGACGCGACCCGGTCCTGCACCTCGGGCGGCTGCAGCCCGAGGCTCACGCAATGGCTCGCGGTGACGTGCTGGGGGAACCCGCCCGCCATCGCGCGCGCCAGGTCCACGAGGTCCACGTCCGAAGCGCGCATGTGCTCGTCCATGTGCAGGTCGACGGGCCGGCCGAACTCCGCGGCCAGCTCCAGGCAGACCCGGATGTGGCCGACGGGGTCGGCGTCGATGTGGGGCGCTCCACCGACCACGTCGACGCCGCGCTCGAGCGCCCGGCGCACCAGCTCCCGGTTGTCCGCGCCCTCGGCGCCGGCCAGCGGGTAGCTCAGGGCCACGACCTGGATGTCCACCAGCGGGCGGAGGCGCTCGCGTACCCCGATGAGCGCCTCCGCCGCGCGCAGCTCGATCCCCTCGCCCACGTCCACGTGCGTGCGGACCGCGGTCGCGCCGCGCGCGAGGCAGATGCGCGCCGCCGCCTCCGCGCGGCGCGCGATGTCCTCGACGTCGAGCGTGCGGCGGTGCTCGTGCCACGCCTGGATCGCGCTGTCGAGGTCACCGGCCTGCACCCGCACACGCTCAGCGGTGAGCGCCTTGTCGAGGTGCGCGTGCGGCTCCGCGGGCGCCGGCAGGAGCACGTAGCCCGAGAGCTCGAGTGCGTCGGGCCGTTCGAGGCCGCCGGCGGGCACTACCTCGGCGATCCGGCCGTCCTCGAGGTGCACGTCCGCGCGGGACCCGTCGATGAGGGTTGCGTTGGTCAGCAGCATGGCCGAGCGGAGTGGGAGCCCGCCGAGCGCGGGCCCCCACCTCGTCGCTAGGTGCCCGCGACGTACGGCACCTTGAACTCACCGCTTTCGATCTGCTCGCGAACCTTCTCCATCTCCTCCATCACGTCGGCCGGGATCTCCGTGACCGCGTACTGGTCGTTGAGCTGGAGATCGACGCCCCCGTCAGCCAGGCCGAACTCGTAGCGCTTGGCCGGGCGAAACGAATCGCTGCGCACGTCCTCCACGGCGGCCCCGAAGTACGGCTCGAGGTTGTATATCACCGAGCCGACCAGGTTCTGCGGCGCCTGCGAGCTCATGTCGCCCACGTAGCCGAAGCCGCTGATGTCGGCCTGCTTGATGGCCTGCGCCATGCCCGTCGCCGGACCGCCGCCGCACGCGAGCACGACGTCGGCGCCCTGGTCGACCTGCGCCTGCGTGGCCTGCTTGCCCTTCGCGGCGTCGTTCCAGTCGCCGATGTAGTTGTCGATCATCTTCACCTGCTTGTTGACGCGCTTCGCGCCGGCCTCGAACGCCTCGAGCTCCGCGTGGCAGAGCGGCACGTCCTGGCCCGCCGAGCCACCGATCACATTCGACTCCGTGATCCCTCCGGCGAGAATGCCGGCCAGGTACGCGGCCTGGTAGATCGGCTCCTCGAGGATTGCGACGTTCTCCTTCAGCTCAAACGCGTAGCTGGCGATGTTCACGTCGGGGAACTGCTCCGCGACGTCGAACGCCGCGTCCTGCCACGTTGAGTGCGCCAGCAGCAGCTCGGTGCCGCCCTGCGCGTACTGAGCGAGCACGCGCGTGACGCCCGCGGTGTCCTGGGGGGCGTTCGTCGTGACCTCGAGGTCGATCTCACCCTCGGCTTCGAGCTTCTTGGCGGCGTCGAAGCCCTGCTTGCACCACGGGTCGCTCGTGGCGCACGGAAGCACGATCGCCGTCTTCACCTTGTCGTTGCCGCCGTCGGCCTGGGCGCCTGCGCCTCCGCCGCCGTCGTCGTCGTCATCATCGCCGCAGCTCGCGACGCCCATGGCGAGAGCCGCCGCGACCAGCCAGATCAAGGCGGCCTTGCCGGATGGTTGTCTCATCACTCCCTCCCATTCGGGGTACTAGTGTCTGTGGGACCAGCGACAGCGTTCTCTACGCGCTCACCCCCTTCCGGAAGGGGACGCCGAGCGCAGCCGGCTGGGCGTCGCGCCCGGCCCAAACCGTGGCCGCGACCATCACGATCAGCGTGACCGCGTACGGCGCCGCCGCGAAGATCTCGGTCGGGACCGACGAGGCGATCCCCCCGCTCACCGCCTGGACGCGGATCTGAAGGGCGTCGGTGAAGCCGAACAGGAACGCGCCGCCCAGCACGAGCAGCGGATTCCAGCGCCCGAAGATCACGAGCGCGACGGCGATCCAGCCGCGTCCGGCGCTGACGTTCGTCTCGAACAGGTTCAGCTGCCCCAGCACCAGCACGGCTCCGCCCATTCCCGCCATGCCTCCGCAGATCAGCAGCGCGAGCCAGCGCGTGCGCGCCACCGGCACCGCCGCCGCGTCCGCCGCCGCGGGGCTCTCGCCGACCGCGCGCACGGAGAGCCCGAACCGGGTCCGCGCGAGCAGCAGGCAAACGCCTATCGCCAGGACGAAGGAGATGTAGAAGAGGACGTTCTGCTCGAAGAGCACCGGCCCCACGCCGGGGATGTCGTGCAGCAGCGGGATCTCCACGTCCCGGATGCCGTCGATCGTGGGCTGCTCCCCGCCGCCGAACAACTTCTCGAAGGTGAACGCCGTCAGCCCCTGCGCCAGCAGGACGATCGCGATGCCGTTGATGATCTGCTCGGTCCGGAGCGTGACGCTGAGGAAGGCCATGAGCGCGCCGAGGCCGACGCCCATTGCCACTCCGGCGAGCGTCCCGAGCGCGACGCTGCCGACGTAGTACGCGACGAGGAACGACGCCAGCGCGCCGGAGAGCAGCATGCCCTCGAGCCCGAGGTTCAGCACCCCGGCACGCTCGGCCACGGTCTCGCCCACCGCCGCCAACGCCGTCGGCATGGTGAACGCGACGGCCGTGCTGAGCAGCACCACGAGCGCGCCAGGGCCGAAGATCTCGCCCCAGTCCATCAGTCCCTCGCCAGGCGGTCGGCGATCAGCAGGAACACTACGAACACGCCCGGGATGGCGAGTACGATCGCGTACGGCAGGCCCTCGGTCACGCTCATGGCCTGGCCTCCGCTCTGCAGCACCGCGATGAACAGCGCCGCCAGCAGGACCCCCACCGCGTTCAGGCGGCCGAGCAACGCGACCACGATGGCCGTGAAGCCGTACCCCTGGGAGATGCCCAGGTCCAGCCGCTCGGCGACGCCCAGCGTCTGGATCACGCCGGCGAGGCCGGCCAGGCCGCCCGAGATCAGCATCAGACCCACGATCATGCGGCGCGAGTTGACGCCCGCGGTGCGCGCGGCCTCCGCGTTGAAGCCCATCATCCGGACTCGCATCCCGAATGGCGTGCGGGCCATCAGGTACGCGGCGACAGGGACCAGCGCGACTGTCAGGAAGACGCCGATGTGGACCGCAAGGTCGGGGAGGATCGGCAGCGCGGCGTTGGGGTCGATGGCGCGCCCCTGGAGGTCCGGCGAGCCCGGTGCGCGCAGCGGCCTCCGCACGCAGTACGTGAAGATCAGGATGGCGACGAAGTTGAGGAGGAGCGAGGTGATGACCTCGTTCACGCCCCAGCGCGCACGCAGCACCCCGACGATCCCACCCCAGGCCGCGCCGGCGGCGACTCCGGCGAGGGTCGACGCCAGGATCAGCAGCGGGTCGAAGCCGACCGGCAGGAAGATCGCTACGACGCCGGCGGCCAGCGCGCCCATGAAGAGCTGGCCCTCCGCGCCGATGTTGTACACGCCCCCGCGGAACGCAAGCGCCAGCCCCAGGCCCATGATGAGCAGCGGCACCGCCAGTATCAGCACTTGCCCGAGGGCGTACGGGCTGCCGAAGGCGCCGTCGATCAGCGCGCCGTAGGCCGCGACCGGCTCGCCGCCGGCGATCACCATCAGCAGTCCGCCGACGACGAGCGACAGCAGGACCGCGCCGAACGATGACAGGCCGGCGCGCAGCCGTCGGCTGCTCGACGGAAGCCAGACGAGACGGGTGGTGGCCTGGCTGACGGACATCTACGACGCCCCTCGCGCGGCGGCCGCCGCCTCGGACGCCGCGCCGTTCGACACGCCGCCCATCGCGAGGCCGACCTTCTCGCGGTCGAGCTCGTCGCGCGGCCACTCGGCCACCAGCCGGCCGCGATAGATCACGCAGCAGCGGTCGGCCATGCTCATCACCTCGTCGAGGTCCGTGGAGATCAGGAGAATCGCCACTCCGCGGCTACGTGCCGCAGCCAGCTGTTCCCACACGAACTCGATGGCGCCGACGTCGAGACCCCGGGTGGGCTGCGCCGCCAGGAGGCAGCGAAGCTCGCGACTCAGGGTGCGTGCCAGCACCAGCCGCTGGGCGTTCCCGCCGGACAGCGTGCCGGCCAGCTGGTTCGGGCCAGAGACGCGGATCGAGAAGCGCTCGATCAGCTGGGCGGCCTGGCTCTCGATCGCCCTGCGGTCGAGGCGCAGCTCCGTGCCGAACGGCGGGGCGCCGAGCCTGTCGAGCGCGAGGTTCTCCGCGACCGAGAGCTCGCCGATCAGGCCGCGCCGGTACCGATCCGACGGGACGAGTCCCAGGCCGTGCCGCATGCGCTCGGCAGGCTCGTCGCGTGTGACGTCGCGGCCGTCCAGCCCGACGCGGCCCGCCTCCGGCATGCGCAGGCCGAACAGGGCTTCCTCGAGCTCGGGCTGGCCGTTGCCCTCCACTCCGGCGAGGGCCAGGATCTCACCCGGGGCGACCGCGAAGGAG
>JBOGXT010000721.1:0-2129 GCA_050694635.1 Thermoleophilaceae bacterium | reverse complement strand
GGTCAGGACTCCGCGCCGGACGCGCCTCGGCCGGCGCCCGGGTCATCGCAGACTCACGCGGCGGTGGATCCAGGAGCGAGAGAGCCAAAGCGCGCTGCCGGCAATGGCCACCGGCGCGACGATCATCGCCACCATGCAGCTCTCGGCCAGGATCGTCGCCAGGCTGAGGCTCTCGCTGTCGATCAGCATCGGGGCGGTGAGAACCAGGCCCAGTAGGCCGGCCACCATCACCAGCGAACCGCTGAGGACCGAGACCGGCAGCTGCCACCGGGGCGGTCTTCCCAGTAGGTGCTCGACCCGCTCCGGCGCGATCCCGACGACCGGCGCAGCCTCACCGCCGCGCTCACCGAAGCGAAGCAGCGCCGAGGCCAGAGCGGATGCCCCCCTGGCTTCCGCGGCAGCCTCGTCGGCCGCAAGCTCGGCGAGCTGGCAATAGCGCTCGCTCAGGCGACGCAGCGCCGGCAGGAAGAAGAAGGCGTCGGCGAGAACAGCGGCGACGAGGATGCGCAGGGGATCGCGCCTCGACTGGTGGTGGGACTCATGCGCCACGACCGCCGCGAGCTCGAGCGGGGTCAGCAGCGCCAGCGCCGCCGCGGAGACGTAGATGCGCGGCCGCAGCAGGCCGGCGCAGAAGGCCCCTGCGCGCGCGCTCTCGAAAACCGTCACCTTCACCCCATCGATGCGGGTCTCCTCGTCAATGCACACGGTCCGCAGGAAACTACGTTGGACGCGTAGCTGGCGCCAGAGCGAGCGCAAGCCGAGGAGCGCGACCACCGACCCCACCGCACCGAGGAGAAGCACGAGCAGGAGCCCGAGACCCGGCTCGAGTGGCACGACTTGCTGGCAGGCCGCCAGGAGCTCGCCGGCGGAGGGCAGGCCGGGCCGGAGCCTCGTGAGCGCGACGGCGGTGGCGGCGAGGACGGCGCCGGCGCCGAGCAGGGCCAGGCCGAGATGAAGGCGATAGATGCGCCGGGCGCTACTCACGGCCGGCTAGCTCGCGAAGCGCGCGCAGCTGCGTTCCGTCGAGCTTCTCGACCTGCTCGGCGAAGTGGGCCAGGGCGATGTCGCCGAACTCGTCCACCAGCGCATCCACCTCGGCCTCCGCCCGGGCGTTCAGGTACTCCTCGCGGCTCATCACGGGCCTGTAGAGATCGCTCTTCCCCACCCTGGTGCGGGTCAAGAGACCCTTGTCGTCGAGCCGCGACATGATCGTCATCACCGTCGTGTAGGCGCGCTCCTTGGCGCCGCGGTTGAGCGCGGTAAGCACCTCGCGGACGGTGGCCTGGCCATGGCGCCAGACCTCGCCCATGACCAGCGCTTCGAGCTCGTGCAGCGGGGGCGGGATTGTCTTCCTCTTGGCCATGGCGATACAGCTTATGGGCGGACCAAGCGCTGGTCGAGCTCGCGGCGCAGCTTGCGCTCCGACAGGCGCCCGTAGGAGAAGGGCACGCCGTCGACGAAGACACCCGGCGGGAAGAGGAAGCCTCCGCTCGCGGCCAGCTCCCGGCCGCGTGCTGTGCCCAGCTCCAAGGCGCGGATCGAAAGCGGATATTCCTCGGAGAGACTTGCGAGCAGCTCGCGGGCCCGCTCGCAAAGGTCGCAGTCTTCCTGAGTCAGGACAAGCACCTCCACGGGTCCACCGGGCTCTCTCGCCTCAGGAGCCGGCGCCATTGATCCCGTGCTCGATGTCGGCCAGCAGGCTCTCCACCGGCACGTACATCGTGTTCCCCGTGCTCGGCCCCCCGTAGTCGGCGCGCCACTCGATCATGCCGTCCTCGTCGACGAGCACGAAGCTGTGCCCGTTGAACGACTCGCTCATACCCGCCATCCGGTAGTCGGGCGTGGAGTAGGCGTCGGACACGGTGAGGTTGAGGTCGGTCATCACTGGTGTGGTGATCCCCTCGTCGGCCACCTTCTGCGCAAGGAGGTCGGGCGGGTCCGTCGTGATCGTCGCGATCTCGTCGATTCCCAGGGCCTCGAACTCGTCGAAGCGGGGTTCGAGGTCGGTGAGCTGGTCCCAGCATGGCTGGCAGCCGATGCCCTCCTGGAAGTAGAGCAGGACCGTCTTCCCGCGCAGGGCGCCCAGATCGAACTCCTCGCCCTCGGTCGTCGTGAGCTGGAAGTCTGGC
>JBOGXT010000720.1:0-1746 GCA_050694635.1 Thermoleophilaceae bacterium | reverse complement strand
TGCTGGCTCGCCCTTGGCACGGCCCTGGTCCACTCGGCCCGCGGTCGCGACGAGGAAGGTGCGGATGCGCTGCTTCGTGCCACGTCGCTCGCGGAGGAACCCGGTCTGGGTGATGTTGCCGCCGCCGCCCACCGCGAGCTTGCCTACGTCGACATCCTGCAGGCGCGCTACGCGCGCTGCGCCCAGCGCCTGGAGCGTGCGGGCGCGCTGGCTGAGTCGGACGAGGAGCGCGCCGGGGTCGAGGCGATGCTCGGCCTGGCAGCCGCGGACACCGGCGCCCACGAGCGCGCCCTCGCTCACCTGCGGCGTTCGGTCGAGCTGGCAGAACGCGCCGGCAGCCGCCAGCAGGCTTCGTTCTCGCTCTCGTTCGTCGGTCGCTCCCATTTCCTGCGCGAGGAGCTCGATGATGCCCGAGCGGCGCTCGAGCGCTCGCTGGCCCTCGCGCGCGAGAGCAAGTGGGTCGCCTTCGAGCCGTGGCCGGAATCCTGGCTCGCCGAGGCCGACCTGGCGGGTGGCGAGTTGCCCGCCGGCCGCGAGAGGTTCGAGCACGCTTGGGCTCTGGCTTCCGAGCTCGGCGACCCCTGCTGGGAGGGGGCGGCCGGCCAGGGCCTTGGCCGGCTCGCCTGCCTGGAGGGGCGGGTGCCGACCGGCCTGCGCCTGCTCGAGGAGGCGCGGCGGCGCGCAGGAAGCTTCCCCGACGCCTACGTGTGGGTAGAGGCGTACGCCCTCGCTGAGCTCGCTTCGGCCGCGGTTGACGCGGGACATCGCCGCGCACGCCAGTGGGTCGAAGATCTCACCTCGCTCACAGCGCGGACCGGCATGCGCGAGCTCGCCGTCCGGGCCTACGTGCTGCGCGCAGACCTCGGGGATCGGAACTCCCTCGACTCGGCGGCGATCCTCGTCGCCGAGGTCGAGAACCCCGCGCTCCGCGGTCGCATTCAGGGCCTGCGCGCCGCTGTCGCTGCCTGATCCACCCCGGCGCGAGAGTTTCGCTGCAACGCGGGGTTACAGTCGTTGCCTTTCGCGGACAACGGCTACGACGCCGCGCTATCCACGTGGACGCTGTGTACGATCCCGGACGTCGCGGCTGCCCTTTCCGAGGTGCGGCGCGTCCTCAAGCCCGGAGGGACGCTGCACTTCGTCGAACACGGCTTGGCTCCGTCTTCTACGAGGAGGGCACCCCTAAGTTCTTGGGCGCAGACTCCCTCGGCACCGCCGTGTCTCCCTAACGGGCCTGGCCCTCGGGGCTCAGGAACGACAGGGGGGCGAAGGCGTGATGGTCTGGCTTCGGCGACGGCCGCCTCAGGTGGCGGGTCGCTCGGCGGGCGCCGGTTGTGGCGTCGCCTGACCGTCGCCGTCCGCGCCGTCCCGGGGCGGCCCGGTGCTCTCGGGCGGCGCGTTGGCCCGCATCTGCGCCATGAACTCGGCCTGCGCCTGCGCTGGCGTCCGCCGCAGCGCTCCCATCAGCGGCAGCACCGACAGGATCAAGAGCGCCGCCTGCCGGAACGCCCAGGCGAAGCCCTCGCGAGCGGAGCCGGCGGTCTGGCGGATGATCTCCTCGTCGAAGCCCGGCTTCGGCTCGAAGCGGGTCTCCGTGCCGCCGGCGTAGTCGTGCAGCGTGCCCTGGATCACCGCGCCCGCCAGCGGCGCGGGGATCTCCCACTCGTCGACGATGTCCTCGATCTCCTCGTCCGCGAACCAGCTCATGTGCGCGTGGAGCGCCCCGCCGAAGGTGGCGATCAGGAT
>JBOGXT010000719.1:0-2285 GCA_050694635.1 Thermoleophilaceae bacterium | reverse complement strand
TCTGCCGCATCCACCCGTTCATGCGCGGCGCCTTCCGAGTCACGGGGGACTGAGGCGATGCCGACGGTCGCCTCGGCGCCGCGACGGTGCCTCGCGGCCACGGTGAGCGCGCTCGCCGCCGCCTGCCTTGCGGCGGCCCCGGCGCGCGCGGCCGAGCAGCAGGCATACGCGGCGGCGCTCAACTACGCGACCCCCGCCGTGATCGCCGGTCAGGGGGACACTCTTCGGTTCACGAACCTCGACGCCGCCGCCGAGCACGACGTCGACTCCGACGAAGCGGGCCGGTTCGAGAGCCCGCTCGTCGGCGGTGGCGAGTCGACGCTGGTGACCGGGGTGGAGACCCTGCCGCCGGGTAGCTACGGGTTCCACTGCTCGCTCCACTCGTGGATGACCGGGACGCTGACGATCGCCGCCGCGGGTGGCCCCGGGACCCCGCCGCCGCCCGGTGGCGGAGGTGGCGGTGGCGGCGGACCCGACCCGCTGACACTCGCCCCGCGTGCCCCCGCCGAGCCGCTGGGGGACGGCGGTTGGCCGGTCTACGGCCGCGATCTCGCCAACTCGCGCGACGCCCGCGAGCATGGCCCGTCCTATAACGAGGCGCTGCGCCTGGGGCCGGTCTGGAGCCACCAGTCGCCCGACGGCGACTACACCGGCACGCCGGTGATCGCCGGCGGCCGGCTGGTGATCGGGTCGCGAGGCGGCACCGTCGTCGCCCTCAACCCGCGGACCGGGCGCGTCCGCTGGGAGCGCGACCTCATCCTCGACGCGAACGAGGACGACCGGCGGATCTCGGCCTCGGCGGCGATTCGCGGCCGGCGGGTGTTCGTGCCGGTGAACGCCGTCGGGCGCCCGACGGTCGTCGCGCTTTCACTGCGAACCGGGCGGCGACTGTGGCGGCGGGTGATCGATCGACAGGAGCGCTCGGACGCCTACGGCAGCCCGCAGGTCTGGCGCGGAAGGGTGTTCATGGGCACCTCCGGCTACTACGGGGAGCAGGTGACCGGGGTCGAGGTGAGCGCGCGCGGTAGCGTCGTGGCCGTCGATGCTCGCACCGGCGAGCGCCTGTGGAAGACCTACACGGTCCCCGGCGGTCACGACGGCGGTGCCGTGTGGAGCACGCCGGCGATCGAGCCGAAGCGCCACCGCCTCTACGTCGGGACCGGCAACGCCTACCACGCACCCGCCGCCGCGACGACGGACTCGATGCTCGTCCTCAACGCCCGCAGCGGGCACCTGCTGCGCCACTTCCAGGCGACCGCGGGCGACGTCTGGAACGGCGCCGAGGACTCGCTCGAGAGCCCCGACGCGGACTTCGGCGCCTCGCCGAACCTGTTCACGCTCCCGGACGGTCGCAAGGCGGTCGGCCAGGGGCAGAAGTCGGGGCTCTACTGGGCGCTCGACCGGCGCCGGATGGAGCCGGTCTGGACCGCGTTCACCGGTCCCGGCAGCTTCCAGGGCGGGATCATCGGCTCAACCGCCTTCGACGAGAGCCGGATCTACGGTCCGAATACGCTCAGCGGCCAGATCTGGGCGCTCGAGCGCGACGGGGGCTCGAGCTGGACGTCGAGCGATGCCACCCCGCTGAGGTTCGGCGCGGTGGCGACCGCGAACGGCGTCGTCTACGCGACCGACACCGGCGGATTCCTGACCGCGCGCGAGGCCTCGACCGGAATCGTGCTGGCGAAGCTCCCGCTCGGCGCTCCCTCGTGGGCCGGGGTCGCGATCGCCGGCGGGTCGGTATTCACCGCCACCGGAACCGCGAGCGGCTCCGGCTACGTAGTCGCCTACCGGCCGCGGCCCTAAGGGTCCGCCTCACAACCTCGAGCCTCTAAGCGGCGGCGCGGAGCGGCGCCGCGAGTCCGGGCCGCCTCGGGACCTCGGCGAACGACGGGTCGGCGATCCGCAGGTAATGCTCGAACGACCAGCGCACGAACGCGTCGTGCTCCATCCCCTTGAGCGCCAGCGCCAGAAGCCGCGGCGGCACCCGCGGGACGAGCCGCTGCGTGCGCAGCATCCACTTGAACTGCCATCCGTGACGGTCCGAGAAGTCGCGGTAGCGGCGCAGCGCCGTCGCCGGCTCGGCCCGCCCCTCGACCACGCGGCGGAGCTCGCGGCCGCAGGCGATGCCGAAGTAGAGCGCGGTGCGGATGCCCTCGGCGGTCAGGGGGAGGCAGTGGCCGGCCGAGTCGCCGACGAAGAAGATCCCATCCTCGACTGCGGGCCGGAGGCGGTGCGGAATCCAATTCCCCTGCCAGCGGACCGGGTCGCGATCGAGGTCGCCGGCG
>JBOGXT010000718.1:0-1818 GCA_050694635.1 Thermoleophilaceae bacterium | reverse complement strand
GTCCCACGGTCACCCGTGGCCGCCGCCGCTGCCTGGGCCGGGATGGCCGGGGCGGCGGGCCGGGGGCTGGCGGGTCGTGAGGGGAACGCGCAGACGGGACGTCCTCGATGAACGACGGTGGGAAGTCGGCTGGAGAACCGCCCCACCCTGGGCAACCCGACGGGCGCCGACGGCAACGCGGACATCGTGCTGGGCGCGGCCGTTATCGCCATGGGGCTTGTGGCGGGGCTCTACTTCTTCTCCTTGATCGCCGTCATGCCGGCCCTGACCGCGGCCGACGACCGCACCCTTGTCGATGCCATGCAACAGATGATCGACAAGATCGAGAACCCGGCCTTCTTCTTGGTCTTCCTCGGTGCTCCGGCGCTCGCCGCCGTCGCCCTCGCTCAAGCGCGTAGCGCCGGCTCGGCCAAGACCGCACGCTGGATCGTCGCCGGCCTCGCCCTCTACACGGTGATGCTCGTCGTCACCTTCGCGGTCCACGTCCCCCTCAACTACGACCTCCAGGACGCGGGTGATCCCGCCCGCATCGAGAACCTCGCCGACGTGCGCGACGACTTCGTGACGCCCTGGGTGGCCTGGGAGATCGTCCGCACGCTGGTATCGATCGCGGCCTTCGCCTGCCTCACCTGGGCGCTCGTCCTCCGCGGACGCATGGGGCGAGCGGCATGACACCGAAGAGACAGCCCACGCCGGTCGCCATGCTGAACGCCGCCGGCCTTCTCGTCGCCGCGGTCGGGATCATGGTCCAGTACGTCTCCGGGGAGGACTTCCCGACGATTCCCCCAGGACCCATCATCCTGCTGGCGGCGGCCGCCGTGGTCGTCTTCGGGCCATGGCGCAGGGCCCCTGTGGTCGGGCTCGTGGCGGCGGCGTTCATCTCGATCGGAAGCGTGACCGCGACGATCGCGGGCAGTGGCTTCAACGAAACCCTCGGCGACCCGAGCGGGGTCGGCGGCTTCGTCGGCGCGGTGATCCTGATCGTCGGGCTTGCGATAGCGCTGCCGGCGGGCATCGTCGCGGCGAAGCGCATCTCCCGCCGAGCGGGCGTCCCCGGCCGGCCGCGCGAAGCGCAATGAACGGCCGCGGAGATCTCGTGATCGAGACGCGGGCGCTGACCAAGCGCTACGGCGACTCGATCGTGGCCGTGGACGACCTCGACCTGGGCGTGCGCCGCGGCGAGGTGTACGGCTTCCTGGGCCCGAACGGCGCGGGCAAGACGACCACGCTGCGGATGCTGCTCGGCCTGGTGCGACCGACATCGGGACAGGCGGCGGTCCTCGGCGCCCGACCTGGCTCCCCGCACGGCCTGGCGCGCATCGGCGCGATGGTCGAGGCGCCGGCGTTCTATCCCTACCTGTCGGGGCGCGACAACCTGCTCGTGCTCGCTCGCTATGCCGGCGTGGGGGAGGACCGCGTCGAGACGGTCCTGGCCGAGGTCGAGTTGAGCGACCGCGCTGCCGATCGATCCGCGAGCTACTCGCTGGGCATGAAGCAGCGCCTGGGCGTCGCTGCCGCGCTCTTGAAGGACCCCGAGCTGCTGATCCTCGACGAGCCGACCAACGGGCTCGATCCGGCCGGCATGGCCGAGATGCGCGACTTGGTCCGCTCGCTCGGCACGGGCAGGCGCACGGTCATCCTGTCGAGCCACCTGATGGGGGAGGTCGAGCAGGTCACCGACCGTGTCGGGGTGATCCGCGACGGCTCGCTGATCGCCGAGGGAACCGTCGAGGACCTGCGCGGCCGCGCCGGCCTGCGGGTGCGCGCCGCGCCGCAGGCGGAGGCGGCCCGCCTGATCGGCGCGCTCCCGAGCGTGGA
>JBOGXT010000717.1:0-5013 GCA_050694635.1 Thermoleophilaceae bacterium | reverse complement strand
GCTCCCGCAGGCGCGCGGCCCAGTCGTGCGGGGCGTCGGCGCCGCCGGCGTCGGCCAGCGCGCGCGCAAGCTCGCTCTCGCTCGCCACTCCGTCAGACTACGGGCCGCGCGTGGACCGGAAGCTGCTCCGCATCTACCTGCAGGACCACCTGGCAGGGTCGACCGGCGGGCTCGAGCTGGTGCGGCGGGCGCGCGGCGCGAACGAGCGCACACCCTACGGCGAGCCGCTCGCCAAGCTGGCCGACGACATCGAGGCCGACCGGCGCTCGCTCGAGAGCCTCATGGACGACCTCGGGTTCGGCGCCGACCGTGCGAAGAACCTCGCCTTCTGGGTCGGGGAGAAGGCGGGACGGCTGAAGCTGAACGGCCAGGTCACGGGCTACTCGCCGCTCAGCCGGATGATCGAGATCGAGGGCCTGATCACCGGGGTCAACGGCAAGCGCTCGCTCTGGCTGACGCTGCTGGACGTCGCGGAGTCGGAGCAGGAGCTCGACGCCGAGCGGCTGCGCCGGCTGGTGGACCGCGCCGAGCAGCAGCTCGAGACGCTGCACGAGCTGCGCTCGCGCGCGGGCCGCGAGGCGTTCGCGGGCACAGCCGTCACGTAAGCGCGCCACCGCGAGGCGGCACGAGGGCATCGCAAACGAATGTTTGCAAAGATTCTTTGGCGATGGCGAGCGGACGTGAGCGGAGCGGCCAAGACCGCACCTACGCCCTCGAGGACCCGCAGGCCCTCCGCGCCCTCGCCCACCCGTTGCGCGGCAAGCTGCTCGCCGCGCTTCGCCTGGACGGCCCGGCCAACGCCTCCATGCTCGCGCGTCGCTACGGGGAGACCTCCGGCGCCACGAGCTACCACCTCCGCATGCTCGCTCGCTACGGCTTCGTCGAGGACGATCCCGGCCACGGCAGCGCCCGGGAGCGCTGGTGGCGGGCCGCGCACGAGCTGACCGCGTGGTCGCCCGCCTCTTTCCTCGACGCCGAGCCGGGCGAGGGCGAGGCGGCGCGGCAGTTCATGCGCCGGGTCGTGGCCGACTACGCGCGCTGGCAGGCGCGCTGGATCGAGGAGCTCGAGAGCTGGGATGCGGCCTGGCAGGACGCATCCGAGCTGTCGGACCTCGCCGTGCGCCTGACGCCGTCCCAGCTGAAGTCGCTCAGGGAGGAGCTGCTCGCGACCGTCTTCCGCTACCGCGACGCGGGCCCCGACGGTGACGACGCCGAGCGGGTCGTCGTTCTGCTGCAGGCCTTCCCGCAGAGCGGGCCGCTCCCGTGATTCCGCGCGCGCCCGGGCTGCGTCCGCTGCTGGGCGCCGAGATCGTGTCGACCACCGGCGCGGCCATGACGGCGATCGCGCTGCCGTGGCTCGTTCTGTCGACGACCGGATCGCCGGCTCGTGCGGGCCTGGTGGCGGCGGTGGAGTGGGTCCCGATGGCGCTGCTCGGCATCCCGAGCGGGGCGTTGGTCGCTCGGCTCGGGCCGCGCCGCACGATGATCGTCTGCGACGCGGCGCGCGTCCCGCTCGTGGCCGCCGTGCCGGCGCTGCACTGGCTCGGCGCGCTCGACCTGGGCGTGCTGCTCGCGCTGGCGTTTCTCGCGGGAGCCTTCTTCCCCGCCCACTTCGCCTCGCAGCGCACGATCCTGCCCAGCTTCCTGGGCGATGCCGTCACCGATCTCACCCGCGCCAACGCGGTCCTCACAGCCGCCAACCGCCTTCCGATCGTGCTCGGCCCGGCGCTGGGCGGCGTGCTCGTCGCGGCCATCGGCGCGCCGATGGTGCTCGTGATCGACGCCGCGAGCTACCTGCTGTCGGCCGCGATGCTCGGGCTCCTCGTAGCCGAGACTGGTCCGCGAACGCCGCCCCCGCGCGAGGCGGAGGGGCTCTGGTCCGGCGTGCGCTGCCTGGCCCGCCACCGCGTGCTGCGCCCGCTGACGGTCGCCTTCGCGTGCCTGGACCTCGCGATGCAGGGCATCTTCCTGTCGCTGCCGATCCTCGCGTTCACGGTCTACGACCGCGACGCCGCGCTCGCGGGCCTGCTGCTCGCGGCGTGGGGCGCCGGAGCGCTCGCAGGTGCGCTGCCGGCGCTGCGGCTCTCCTCGAGCGATTCGATCACGTTGATCCGGATCGGCCTACTGGCCGAGGCGGTCCCCCTCTGGCTCGTCGCCTCGCCGCTCCCGCCGCCAGTGCTGGCGCTCGGCCTGGCGCTGTCGGGCCTTGCGAATCCGATCGCGAACGCCCCGGCGAACACCCTCGTGACGCTCGCGGTGCCGAAGCCGCTGCGCGCAAAGGCGATGCTCGCCTTCATCACTGCCAGCACGACCGCCGGCGGCGCGGGACTGTTCCTCACCGGCCCGGCCGCCGAGGCCTTCGGCGCCCGTCAGGTCATCCTGGGCGCCGCCGCGCTCTCCACCGCCAGCGCCGTCGGCTTCGCGATCGCAACCTCCGGCACGAGGTGATATAGTTGCACGCGCAATGAAACTCGACGGCATCCACCACATCACCGCGATCACCGCCGACGCCCACCGCAACGTCGACTTCTACGCCCGCGTGCTCGGCCTGCGCCTGGTCAAGAAGTCGGTCAACCAGGACGACCCGACCGTCTACCACCTCTTCTTCGGCGACGAGCACGCCCACCCCGGCCTCGACCTCACCTTCTTCGAGTACCCGGGCGCGGCTCCGGGCCGCGCCGGCGACGGCATGATCCATCGCGTCGTGTGGCGGGTCGCCGGCGAGGACGCCCTCGACTTCTGGGCCGATCGCCTGGCCGGCGAGGGGATCGAGACCGAGCGCGACGGCGCCAGCCTGCGCTTCGCCGACCCCGAGGGCCTCGAGCACGAGCTGCTGGTGGTGGCGGTGAGCGACGAGCCGCTCACCGCGGAGCATCCCGAGGTGCCTGCCGAGCACGCGCTCCAGGGCTTCCACGCGGTGCGCGCCTACGCGTCGGACCCCGGTCCCAGCCGCGGCCTCCTGGAGGCGCTCGGCTTCGAAGAGGCGGACGGTGAACACGGACCCGCGCGCACCGGGCCGAGCCCGGCGCTTGCGGCTTGGAAGGCCCGCGGCCCCCGCCGCGGCGGCCTCTACCTCCAAGACGCCCCGCCGGCCGATCGCGGCATCCAGGGCGCCGGCACCATCCACCACGTCGCCTGGGCCTCCGAGGACGAGGACCACGAGGCCTGGCGCGAGCGCGTCCAGCAGGGCGGCGGCCGGCCCACGCCGGTGATCGACCGCCACTACTTCCGCTCGATCTACTTCCGCGAGCCGAGCGGCGTGCTGTTCGAGATCGCCACTCGCTCGCCGGGCTTCACGGTCGACGAGCCGCTCGAGCACCTCGGCGAGAAGCTCTCGATCCCGCCGTTCCTGGAGCACCGCAGAGCGGACATCGAGGCGACGGTGCGCCCGCTGGAGAACCCGCGCGTGGCCGCCCGCAGCTCCTGATGCCAGGTTAGGGACGCCCCCGCCCCGGGTAAGCGTCGGGGGTTCTTCTAGGTAGCAGGGGGTTTTGGAGCATGCGTGCAGTAGTCGTTCTGGCCACGGCCATCCTTGTCGCGCTCGTTCCCACGAGCGCGCTCGCGGCGGATGAGCACAGCCGCAACATGAGCCTCGTCGAGAACCTTCCGTACGAGGCCCGCAACGGCACCACCCCGAACTTCGGCACTGACATCGAGTTCGCCAGGATCGGCGGCCGCCAGTACGCGCTCGCCGGCTCGTACCGCAACGGGCTCCAGGTCGTGGACGTCACGAAGCCGGGGCGCGCCGAGATCGTGGCCGTCTACGACTGCGGCGTCACGCAGGGCGACGTTCAGATCTTCCGGCAGGCCGACAAGCCCGGCCGCATCTTCGCCGGGTACACGTCCGACACCTACGGCGACGGCACGTCCACCTGCTACCGCGAGGCCGAGGCGCTCGGCTTCAACGTCAAAAAGTCGAGCGGCGCGGGCAAGAACGGCACCTTCATCGTCGAGCTGACGAACCCGAAGGCGCCCACCACGGTCTCGTTCGTCGAGGTCGAGCAGGGCTCGCACAACCACTCGATCCACCCGAGTGGCCGCTATCTCTACAACTCGAACTCCGACCTGATGACCTCGTTCCTGCCGGCGATCGAGATCTTCGACATCTCGAACTTCGCGGCGCCGGCGAAGGTCGGCGAGCTCGCGCTGCCGACCCGGCCCGGGCTCGGCACCGAGTCGCACGACATCACCTTCTCCGATGATGGCAACCGGGCCTACTCGGCCGCGCTGTCCCAGGGCGTGGTGATCGACACCACCGATCCCGCCGCGCCGAGCATCGTCTCGTCGTGGCTCGACCCGGCCATCAACGTGTGGCACCAGGCCGACCCGTTCTCGGCGGGCGGGCGCGACTTCGTGTTCGTCGAGGACGAGTTCGCGGGCGCCGCGGGCGGCCCGGTCTGCCCGAGCGGCGGGTTCCACATCTACGAGGTCACCGGCGAGCTCGAGCAGGCGCCGAAGAAGGTCGGCTACTGGAACATCGACGACGTCGGCCCGACGCAGGACCTGGCGGGCACCTGCACGGCGCACGTGTTCGACATCCACGAGCGTGAGCAGGTCATGACCGTCGCCTACTACAACGGCGGCGTGCGGGTGGTCGACCTGTCCGGGCTCGACGGCGGCGAGGGCCTCAAGCAGATCGGCTTCTACAAGACGGAGAATGCCGACTCGTGGTCCGCGAAGACGCCGAGGATCGAGCGGGACGGCTCCTTCTACCTGTACGGCAACGACATCGCACGCGGCCTGGACGTCTACCGCTACGACGCGACAAAGCCGCAATCGGACAGCGGCGGCACCTGGCTAGGCGCGGTGGCAGCGGCCTCGCTGCCGGCTGCGCCCCGCACCGGGACGAACTACGTCTGCCTGATCCAGCAGTAGGCCTCCTCTTCGAAGGCGGGCCGATCCGGACGCTCGACGCGGCGGCGCCCCGGGCGCCGCGGCTCGCCGTCTCGGGCGGGCGGATCGCGGCGGATCCTCCGCCCGGGGCACGGCGCGTCGACCTCGGCGGCCGCTGCG
>JBOGXT010000716.1:0-3916 GCA_050694635.1 Thermoleophilaceae bacterium | reverse complement strand
CGTCGGCGATCTGCCCCGCGGCCGCCACGGTGGCGGCGCCGGGCGGCTCGTCGCCCTGGTCGGGCACCGGCGGAGGCGGCTCCTCGAGAGGGCGGAACGCCACGATGGTGCCGGCCGCCAGCCCGTCGTCGTCCAACTCCGCCTGGCCCGCGATCGCCGCGGAGATCCAATCGACCACGGTGCGGTGGCTTCGCTGCAGCTGCGCAAGGGCATTGCCGCGCGGGGCCGCGATCTCGAGCGCCTCCAGGAAGCCGTTGAACTCGAGGCTCTGGCTCATCCGGACGGGCACGAGCGTCAGCCCCACCTCGAGCTCGTGGCCGTCCTTGCGACGAGCGGTCGCGGTCAGCCGGCCGCCGGTCTCGGGCAGCCTCATCCCGAGGGCGAGCGTCTCCACGAGCGGCCGCCCGAGCATGCGGGCCCCCGGCCAGCCGAACAGCTCCTCCGCGGGCCGGCTCCAGCGCGTGACCGCCCCGTCCCGGTCCGTGAGAACGAAGCGGGCGTCCACGAGCTGCCTGAGCAGCTCCTCGACTGCCTCCGAGGTGGAGGGCCCCGCGGTCGCAGCGTTCTCGGACACGTCCTTCCATCGGTCGGTAAGCAGGAGGCGTGACGCGACGGCCCCCCACCGTGGCTCGGACATGCGTCGAGAGGGGTTGACCTCTACGGCAGCCCGTGCTCCAGAGCGCCCTTCACGCCCGCATCGAGCGCGTTCAGGCGAAACAGCGCCAGCGCCTCGGCGGACCGAAAGCGCCTCCCGGGCAGCGACTCCACGCCGTGGTGGGCCAGCAGGCAGTGCGAGACGGCGTGCAGCTTCTCGCCGGGGAAGCCGTCCAGACCCGCCGCGCGCTCCACCACGAGCTGCTGCCCCAGCGCCACGTGGCCAACGAGCGCGCCCGCCTCGCTGAGCCCGATCTCCGCGCCCAGCTCGAACTCGAGCGTCTTGCCGGCGTCGTGGAGGATCGCCGCGCAGATCAGGAGATCGGAGTTGAGCCGCGGGTGCAGGGCGCAGGTCTCGAGCGCGAGCGTGGCCACCGCCACGGTGTGCTCGAGCAGGCCGCCGAGGTAGGCGTGGTGGCCGGCCCGGGTGCAAGGAGAGCGCCGCAGCTCGGCGCGGAACGCCTGGTCGCCCAGGAAGGCGCCGAGCAGCGCGCGCAGGTCCGGATCGTAGACCTCACGGGCGAGATGCTCGAGGAAGCCGTCGAGCTCGTCGAGGTCGCGATAGGCGGTGGGCAGGAAGGCGGCCGGGTCGGCGGCCTCTGCGCGGCGGATCGATCGCAGCTCGACCTGGAGCTCCTCGCGGAAGCGCTCAACGCGGCCGCGCACGGCGACCAGGTCCCCGCGCTCGAACTGGCCCGCGAGGAAGTCGGCGTCGCGGAAGGCACGCGCCTGGATGGCGCCGGTGCGGTCGCGCAGCTCGACCGCCAGGTAGGGCGTGCCGCTCTTCGCCGTCAGGCGGTCCTTGCGGGTGCAGGCGAACACGCCCTCGACCTCCGTCCCGGCGCGCAGCTCGGCGACACGGGCGGTCTGCTCCACGGTGGCCATCGCATCCATCGTGATGGGGGCGGCGGACGGCGTCGGCTACCGTGGAACCGATGCAGGACGTCATCTGGAGCGGCCGGCCCAAGCTGCGCAGGCCCGTGATGGTCTGCGCCTTCAAGGGGTGGAACGACGCGGGCGAGGCGGCGTCGGCGGCGGTCTCCTTCATCCGCGAGAGCTTCGAGGCGGAGGACGTCGCGTCGATCGACCCCGAGGAGTACTTCGACTTCACCGCGGTGCGGCCCACCGTCCGGCTCACCGAGGGGCTGACGCGCGAGATCGACTGGCCCAGCGCCACCGTGTCCGCCGCCCCGGTGCCCGGCGCGGAGGGCGACCTCGTGATGTTCCAGGCGACCGAGCCGTCGCTGCGCTGGCGCCGCTACACCGACAACCTGGTGGCGGCTGCGCGCGAGCTCGACGTCCGCATGGTGATCACGCTCGGCGCGCTGCTGGCTGACGTGCCGCACAGCAGGCCCGTGTCGATCACCGGCCTCGCCTCGGACCAGTCGCTGGTCGACAAGCTCCGCTTCGAGCGCACGACCTACGAGGGGCCGACCGGCATCGTCGGCGTGCTGCACCACGCCTGCGCGACGGCCGGGCTCGAGTGCGCGAGCCTGTGGGCATCGGTGCCCCACTACGTCGCGGCGGCGCCCAACCCGAAGGTGGCGCTGGCGCTGGTGCGGGCCTTCGAGGGGATCGCCGGCGTGGTCGTGGACGCCGGCGAGCTCGAGAGCGCGGCCGAGGACTACGAGCGCCAGGTCACCGCGGCCGTGGCCAGCGACCCGGAGGTCAAGGCCTTCGTGGAGCGGCTCGAGACCGCCATGGACGAGGTCCAGGCCGATGAGCCCGACGAGGAGAGCCTCCCCTCGGCGGACACGATCGCCCGCGACTTCCAGCGCTTCCTACGCCAGCGCGGGCCCGAGAAATGATCCGCGCGCACTCGGCCGAGCCGAGTGCTTGCGGCCCGGCGCTCAGCGGTAGGTCGGCCGGTCCTCGTAGACCACCTTGTCCTCGCGGCGCCGCTCGCTGGCCAGGATGAAGAGGCCGATCGCGAGGCCGATCACTCCGATGACCATCAGGATGAGGCCGGCGGTCTGGATGTCGATGCCCGCGACCGTCGCGTCGACCGCGTAGCGCAGGATGGCGCCGACCGCGATCAGGAATAGAGACGTGCCAATCGTCATAGGCTCCTCGTTCCCTCCTGGAGCAGCATGGAAACGCTACTTTTCCGCGGCTGGACAGATGATCCGGTAGTCGCAGAAGCGGCAGATGTCGGCCGACGGGGTGGGCTCGAAGCGCTGCTTCAGGATCCCGCCGGCGATTTCGGCGACCGTTTCCTTGACGCGATCGAGCTCCTCCTCGGAGTGCTCCACAGGCACCTTCTCGCCGGTCAGCACGTAGAAGTAGCTCTGGGCCGAGGTCTCGAGGCGCCACGACTCGCGCGCCCCCATCTGGTAGAGCGAGAGCTGGACGTCCTCGCGCAGCTCCTCGGTCGTCTTGGCCTTCCCGGTCTTGTAGTCGATCAGCTCGTAGGAGCCGTCGGAATGGCGGTCCACCCGGTCCACGCGGCCGCGCAGCAGGTGCGGGCCTAGCTTGAAGGCGAAGGAGCGCTCGAACCAGACCGGCTCGGCGTCCGACTCGCGGTCGAGCCGCCAGTAGCGCGCCAGCGCCTCCACGGCGCGCGTGCGGAACTGCTGCTCGTCGTCGGAGCCGCCGAAGCCCGAGCGCCGCCAGGAGATCTCGAACAGCTCCTTCAGCCGCGACAGCGGCCCGCCGCCGCCGGCGTGGAAGCGCTCCAGCACCTGGTGCAGGACGATCCCGAAGCGCTGGTGGATGGTCGGCTCCTGCGGGATGCGGAAGACGCGCGCGAACTTGTACTTGAGCGGGCAGATCCGGTAGGTGTCGAGGTCCGACGCGGACAGCATCAGGCCGCGGCCGCGGCGAGGGATGAACGGATCGAGCGAGGCGTCGGAGCCGTTCCCCGACCCGGCCGGCTTGGCGGTCGGATCGCGCCCCGTGTCGCGCAGCCAGCCGTCGAGGCCGGACTCCGCGAAGATCTCGCGCTGCTCCGGGGTGGCGCACTGGGCAAGGATCTCGTTCACCTCGGGGAGCGCGGCGTCGAGCGGCTGCCCCTCCCTGGCTCGCTCGATCAGCGCCGCGACCTTGATCAGCTCGAGGTAGCGCGACATCGCCTGGTCCACGTCGAGGTAGGTGTCGAGGCGCATCTCGCCCAGCCGCCCGCCGACCCGCGCGACGGTGTCGAGCAGCTCGTCGCGCATCAGCCGGAAGGTGGAATGGAGGCCCTCGGCGGGCCCGAACAGCTCCTCCTCGAAGAGCTCCTCCTCCACCCCGACCGCCGCGCGGGCCTCCTCGTAGAACGGCG
>JBOGXT010000715.1:0-2840 GCA_050694635.1 Thermoleophilaceae bacterium | reverse complement strand
ATCCCCTGCAGCAGCGCGGCGCCCTCGCGCACGGCGCCGCCGGGCTCGTGCGCGCGCGGGCGCGTGTTGCGGGCGATCCGCTCGCGGTTGGCGTCAAACGCGGCCTTGTCGATGTAGCCGGGGTGGTGCTCCCAGATCAACACCTGCCATTCTGCCTGCGGGAGGCGACGCATCCGCGTGCGGGTCTGTCCGTGCTCGTCGACGTAGCGCTCGCGGCGGGTCTTGCCGAACACGTAGGCGCCCGCATAGACGGGGCTCTCGAGCACGCTGTGGATCTGATGGTAGGTCGGCGAGGTCCACTCGATCTCGCCGTGCGCGAAACGGCGCATCGGGAACTGCACGCCCTCGCGGCGCATCCACAGCCACACCTGGCGGACCGACCCCAGCTCGGCGAACCGCTCAAAGATCGTGGCGATCGCGCCGCGCACCGCCTCGTCGCCATCAAGCAGGATCTCGCCCCCCTCCTCACCCCAGATCAGGCCGACCGGCAGCGCCTTGCGCAGCTCCCCGCGCGCGGCCTTGTTACGGATCCCGCCCTCCAGCCGGGCGCGCAGCACGTGCAGCTCGGCCTCCGACATCGTGCCCTTCAAGCCGAGCAGCAGCCGGTCATTGAACGACCCAGGGTGATAGATCCCGTCGGCGTCACCGATCACCGTGTCGGTCACCCCGCACAGATCAAGCAGCCGGTACCAGTCGGCGTTATTTCGCGCCAGCCGCGAGACCTCCAGACCGAGCACCAGGCCGGCATGCCCGAGCGCGACCTCCGCCGTCAACCTGGCGAACCCCGACCGCTCAGACAGCCCCGAGCCGGAGATCCCGAGATCCTCGTCGATCACCACGACCTGCTCTCGCGCGAACCCCAGCTCGACCGCTCGCGCGACGAGCCCGTACTGGCGGTCAGTCGACTCGACGTTGCGCTCCACCTGCGCCTGGGAGGACTGGCGCAGATACACGAACGCCTGGCGGCGCAGATGCGAGCTGGTCAGCTTTCCGCGCTCGCTCATTCCCATGCCTCTGACCGGCTCTCAGCGAGCTCGGCGAGCTCCAACAGACAGAACGCGAGCTCGCGCGCCTCGCTCGGACGCAGATGCGAGACCACCGGCGGTGCCGGCGCGACCGGCCGGCCGAGCTCGTCGCTGATCTCGCCGGCCCCGTCATCGGACAGGCAGACGGTGACCAGCTGCAGCGCGCTGCCATCGACACGCCCCTCACACATCCCGTCCTCCAGACGCGCATGCGCCTCCCAGCGATGTGACCTCATCGTCCGCCGCCTCGCCGACGACGGTCTGCGCGATCAACGCCGCCAGCAGCACCATCGCGCTCTGGCGCTGCTGCTCGCCGACCAGCTCCCACAACGCCACCGCGGGCGCCGGACTCTCGGCCAGTTCCAGACGCAGCTGCACGATCGGTCTCCTCGCTGGCGCGATCATCGCGCTCGGCCAGGACGACACGCTCGAGCAACGGCTCCAGCACCCGCCGCGCCGCCAGCAGATCGCTCAGCGAGCCCAGCGTCCCCGCCGCCGCCGGCCCGACCGGGCCCTCCAGATCAGTCCACGCGGCCGGGAACATCAAGTGGCTGCCGTCCGGCAACACCACGATCAACTCCAGCCGACCGCCGCGGCGCATCCAGCCCATCAGCTCAAGCGAGCGGTCCTCCCACGCGTGCCGGCGCCGCACGACCCGCACCCGCGGCGGGAACCCATCGAGGTGGGCAGTGTGTCGTGTCTTCCTTTGATCGCGTCAACCACCAGCGGCTGCTCGCCCGGCTCGCGCAGCGAGTCTGCGATCGGCGGCTGCTCGTGCTGATCGGCCGCATGCTCAAGGCCAAGGTGGTGTTGCCGGACGGCGTCGTGATCGGCGTCGACGAAGGCGTGCCGCAGGGCTCGCCGCTGACTGCTCCCACGCAATCGCAAACTTCGAGTTTGAGCGGTCGATTCGGCGGCCGGCGGGGAGGAGTCGGCCGTGAGGCGTGGTACTCAAGTGGCTGATGGCCAGCCGCCGAGCGTTCGCCGACGAGTATGCGGTTCGAGTCAACCGCGCGGTCGAGTTGCTGGTCGATCTCTCGCCCGCGGACGCGGTGCGGGAGCTGCAGGCCGAGCATGCGCTCTCGGAGCGCCAGGCGCGCCGGTACGTGAACGCGGCGCGGGCGGTCCCGGACGGGGTGGCGGTGCCGGAGCGCACGGCGGTGTTCACCGTTCGCCTCGCGCCGTCGTTGATCGCCGGCTTGCGGGGTCAGGCACGGTCGCGTGGGCAGACGTTGAGCGCGACGGTCGCGGAGGCGGTGAGGCTGTATCTCGGCCAGGTTCACGAGCGGCACGGTGGCAAGGCGCGTTGAGATCGAGTTCGTGTCTGACAGGCTCGCCGGCGCGCGACTGGCGCAGGCGTATGCGATCGCGGTGCCCGAGCGGCGGCGCGTGACGGCGAATGAGCGGAGCGACGATGAGCGAGACGGCGGGCAGGGTGGCGGCGATCTACGCGCGGGTGTCCTCGGAGCGCCAGCGCGAGGAGGGGACGGTCCAAAGCCAGCTCGCCGGGCTGCGTGAGCTCGCCGCCGAGCGCGGCCTGATCGTCGCCGATGAGCTGCTCTTCTGCGATGAGGGCTTCTCGGGTGCGACGCTCACCCGTCCGGCGCTTGAGCGGTTGCGCGACCGCGCCGCCGAGGGAGCGTTCGAGGTGCTTCTCTGCCACGCCCCGGATCGGCTCGCGCGCCGCTACGCCTACCAGGTGCTGCTGCTCGAGGAGCTCGCCCGCGCCGGGGTGGAGGTCGTCTTCGCGCGTGGGGGCGAGCGCTCCGGCTCGCCGGAGGACGAGCTGTTGCGCCAATTCCAGGGGATGATCGC
>JBOGXT010000714.1:0-3229 GCA_050694635.1 Thermoleophilaceae bacterium | reverse complement strand
CGACCACACCGGCCACCGCCTCGCCGAGGAATTCGCGCCGGCCAAGCGCCATGGGCGGATGTTAGGGTCGCTGGATGGCCGACGCGAGGCCGGAGGCTGCGCCCGACCGGGACGCCATCCGGCGGGTGCTCGAGCAGGCCTTCGCCCCGAGCGGCGCTGAGGCGCGGCTGGTGGACGCGCTGCGGGCGGACGCCGACCTGGTGCCGGAGCTCTGCCTGGTTGCGGAGGAGGGCGGCAAGGTGGTGGGGCACATCGCGTACAGCCGGGCTCGGTTGGAGTCGGGCCACGAGGTGCTGGCCCTCGCGCCGATGGGGGTGCTGCCGGAGCGGCAGCGAGACGGAATCGGCTCGGCGCTGGTGCGGGAGTCGCTCGAACGGGCGGCGGGGACGACGTTCCCGCTCGTGGTCGTGCTCGGCCATCCCGAGTACTACCCGCGCTTCGGCTTCGAGCCGGGAGCGGCCTTCGGGGTGGTGGACCCGTATGGAGCGCCGCCGGAGGCGTGGATGGCGCACCGGCTGCCGTCATACACGCCGGAGGCGCGTGGGATGGTGACCTACGCGGAGGCGTTCTCGCTGGTGGAGTAGGACCGGGCGCGAGACTCAGCCCGGGTTCGACGAGCCTGCTTTCCAGTCGCACCAGGCGCGAATGGCGGCCTCGAGGTCGGTACGGCCGGCCTCGAGCTCGTCGAGATCGGTGAAGCGCATGGTGCGGACGAGCTTGCCGTCACCCTCGAGGCGAGGATGGTCGCCCGGGATCTCGGACCCTCGGTGGAACATGATGCTGACGACGTTCCTCGACGGGTTGAAGCTGGCGATGTTCCCGTTGTACGCGAAGGTGGGCGTCTTCCACTTGATCGACTGGGTGACACGGCCGTCCGCCCCGAGGATGATCTCTCGGGCGCGGCGCATCGTCGAGTCGAGCGGGTGGCCGGCTTCCTCGAACCACCGGTCCACGTCGGGGTTCCGGTTCATGCCCCGACGACCGCCATGAAGGCCGCCATGTCGATCACGAACACCGAGCGTCGTAGTAGCGGCGCGCGATTCGCTGGGTCTCACTCATTTGCGTAGAATCTTATATGCACTGGAGCTAATCTGTCGCGATGCAGGAAGCGATTGACGCGATCTCCCATCCCGGTCGCCGGGCCATGCTCCGGTTGGTTCTCGATCGCGAACTGCCCGTCAGCGAGCTTGCCGAGCGGGTCGGGGTGAGCCAGCCGGCCGCCAGCCAACACCTCAAGATCCTTCGAGACGCGGGACTCGTCCGGGGGCGCGTGGACGGCCGGCGGCGCCTCTACCGCGTGGACATCGAGGGACTCGAGCGCCTCCGCGGAGAGCTCGACGCCTTCTGGGGGCCGGCGCTCGCCGCGCTCAAGGACGCCGCCGAGGCCGGCGACCGGCCGTGAGGCTTGCGTCCTACGAGGTGACGATCGCAGCCCCGATCGACGTGGTCTGGGCGCACCTCACAACGGCCGCGGGACTCGTTCGATGGGTCGGCCCGGACGCCACAGCCGATCCCGTGCCGGGCGGAATCCTGCGCTGGACTCATCCGAACGGCGCGACCGTGGTCGGCCGATTCCTGGAACTGGTCCCGCACCGACGAGTGGTCTTCACCTACGGCTGGGAGGACGGCCGGATGGGCGTCCCGCCAGAGAGCACGACCGTCGAGATCGACCTCGTCGAGAATGACGGCGCCACAACCGTGCGCGTCGTGCACCACGGCCTGCCCCCCGAGGCCGTGCAAGACCACGAGCAGGGATGGGCCTACTTCCTGGGTGTCCTGCGTGACACCTTGTCAGCGGGATGAGCCTGGCGGTCCCCCGATGTCGGAGGCCGAGCGACGTCTTCACTGCGCTGTCCACCCGCCGTCGACGAGGACGCCGCTTGACCAGCGGCGACGAACGGCAGGCTCATCGCAGGACGAAGCCGGTCCCCAGCGGGTCGCGGGGGTCCAGGAAGAAGCGATGCTCGCCGGTCCGGAAGGCCGTGCCTTCGACCTCGGTGAGCACGCCCTCCGGTGCCCGGCCGATCGCCCGGGCGTGGAAGGTGGTGCCGACGATCGAGTCGTTGCGCCACGTCTGCCCTTCGGCGAGCGCGCCGTCGGCGACGAGCAGCGCAGTTCGCGCCGACGTCGCCGACCCCGTGGGCGAGCGATCGACCTCGCCGTCGGCGAACACCGCCACGTTTCGCTGGTGGAGCGGACCGAGCTCCTCGTGGAAGACCGTCCCGTAGATGCCGGACAACCGGTCGTCGTCGGGGTGGCGGGAGACGTCGCTCGCCTCGAGGGCCCGCTTCACCTCGCGGCCGGTCGCGATCAGCTCGGACAGGTCGCCGGGCGCGACCCGCAGTCCGAAGCGCTCCGCCGGCGCAAATGCATAGATCGCGCCGCCATAGGCTACGTCCAGTTCCACTCCGCTTGTCTCGACTCCGCGCGCCACGACGAACGACGGCACGTTGCGGAAGGCGACGCCCTCGACCGCGCCGGCGCGGCACCGCACCCTGGCGACCACCCGGCCGGAGGGCACGTCGATCGTGACGTCGACTTCGCCGTCCTCGGGCGCCGGCACCCGACCTGACTCGACCGCCCACGCCCCCAGCGCGATCGTCCCGTGCCCGCACGCGGTCGAATAGCCGTCCTTGTGCCAGAACAGCACGCCGAAGTCGGCACCGTCGTCGTCCGGCGGGACGAGAAAGCCGCCGTACATGTCGGCGTGTCCGCGCGGCTCATGGCAGAGCAGCCGACGCACTCGATCCAGCTGCTCCGACCCCGCCGCGTAGTCGCGCCGCTCGCGGACCGTGGCGCCGGAGGTGTTCACTACGCCCTCCGCGACGATCCGGAACGGCTCACCAGCGGTGTGATAGTCGGTCGCCGTGATCTCCATGCCGGCGCAGTCTCTCGTAGGCGGCGGGTAGGCTGACCTCGAGGTGGAGCTGGTCGCCGCCAGCCCGAGCTGCCTCCGCTGCGGAGCCGGATGCCCCGCCGGCGGCTGACCTCGCGGAGCCGCCCGCTCCAGTCCCCGCGCTCGAGGCCGAGCGCCGGCTCGAGCTCCGCGTCGGCGGGGCGAGTGACGACGAGACCGCCGCGGTCCGATGCCCGCGCGCCGTCGAGCCCGACCGCACGATCCGCCGCGAGCTGCGCTACAGCGACGGCATCGCCCGCGCCATGCTCGTCCGCCTCTCGGCGCGCGGCGAGCTCGAGGCGGACGTCCCCTACCCGGCGACGCTCAGACGTT
>JBOGXT010000713.1:0-3953 GCA_050694635.1 Thermoleophilaceae bacterium | reverse complement strand
CGCGGCCCGTCGCCGTTGGGGGGAGGACGTGATCAAGGGGCTGCTGATGCTGGCGGCCCTGATCTCCGTGCTGACCACGACCGGCATCGTGATCTCGCTGATCGAGGAGACGATCGTGTTCCTCGGGGACGTCGGGATCGGCGACTTCCTGTTCGGCACCGAGTGGTCGCCGCTCTTCGAGCCGCCCAGCTTCGGAGTGCTGCCGCTCGTGTCGGGCACGCTGCTGATCAGCCTCGTAGCCATGCTCGTGGCCACCCCGCTGGGGCTCGGCGCGGCCATCTACCTGGCCGAGTACGCCCGGCCGGGAGTCCGCAAGACGATCAAGCCGATCCTGGAGCTGCTCGCCGGCGTGCCCACGATCGTGTTCGGCTACTTCGCGCTGACCTTCTTCACACCCGAGATCCTGCGCGCCCTCTTCAGCCTCGACGTCGCGATCTTCAACGGTCTCGTGGGCGGCGTCATCATCGGCTTCCTGATCATCCCCACGGTGGCCTCGATCTCCGAGGACTCGATGTCCGCCGTCCCCCAGTCGCTGCGCGAGGGGGCGTTCGGGCTCGGCGCCGCGAAGCTCCAGGTGACAATGCGGGTGGTATTCCCGGCGGCGCTGTCAGGCATCGTCGCGTCGCTCGTGCTGGCGATGTCGCGCGCGGTGGGCGAGACGATGGTGGTGGTGATCGCGTCCGGGCTGCAGCCGCAGTGGGGCGCCAACCTGGGTGAGGCCATGGAGACGATGACCGCGTTCATCGCGTCCACCGCCAAGGGCGACATCGCCACCGGCAGCACCGCCTACGAGACCATCTTCGCGGTCGGGATGACGCTGTTCGTGATCACGCTGGTCATGAACCTGCTCTCGATCCGCTTCGTGCGCAAGTACAGGCAGGTCTACGAATGAGCGCGCACTCAGAGGCGATCGGGCGGGCATCGGGCACTCGGCGTGCCAAGGACCTGGCCTTCCGGCTCGGCATGTTCCTCTGCCTTGGCCTCGCTATCGGGCTGCTCGGCCTGCTGCTCGTGGACGTCGCGCGGGACGGCGCGGGGCGGCTCAGCTGGGACTTCGTCACCAGCTTCACCTCGATCGACACCGATCAGGCCGGCATCCAGGCGGCGCTCTGGGGCACGATCTGGCTGATGGGCGTCTGCGCCCTGTTCATCGTGCCGGTCGGGGTGGCCACGGCGATCTACCTCGAGGAGTACGCGGACGACACGAAGTGGTGGAACCGCCTGATCGAGGTGAACATCCAGAACCTCGCCGCGGTGCCGTCGATCGTGTACGGCATCCTGGGTCTGGCGTTCCTAGTGCGCGGCCCGCTCTCGCTGGGGCCGGTGCTGCTGGCGGGCGGCCTCACGCTCGGCCTGCTCGTGCTGCCGGTGGTCATCATCGCCGCCCGCGAGGCGATCCGCGCGGTGCCGCCCTCCATCCGCGAGGGCTCGCTGGCGCTCGGCGCCACGCAGTGGCAGACGATCCGGCGCCAGGTGCTGCCCGCCGCCGTGCCGGGCATCGCGACGGGCGTGATCCTGGCCCTGGCCCGGGCGATCGGAGAGACCGCCCCGCTGATCGTGGTGGGCGCGGCGACCGTGGTCGCGTTCAACCCCAGCGGCGTGAACGACTTCTTCACGGCGATGCCGATTCAGATCTTCGACTGGATCTCGCGCCCGTCCAACGAGGTGAACGACTACCGTCCGCTCGCGGCGGCGGGGATCCTGCTGCTCATGATCCTCCTGCTTGCGATGAACAGCGTCGCGATCTGGCTACGCAACCGATTCGAGCAGAAATGGTAGGTGTAATGAAGTTGCGCGATCAGCCCGTATCCGCGCGTGCCGTGGAGGGCACCCCCCGCAAGGAGACGAAGCCGCCCGAGGCGGTCTTCGAGCTCGACGACGTGACCGTGTCCTACGGCGTCAAGCCGGCGGTGCGCGGCGTCACCTTCGACATCGCCGTTAACGAGATCACCGCCCTGATCGGCCCGTCGGGCTGCGGGAAGTCGACGCTGATCCGCTGCCTCAACCGCATGAACGACCTGATCCCGAGCGCCCGCGTGGAGGGCAAGGTGCTCTACCACGGTCAGGACCTCTACGCGCGTGAGGTGGACGCCGTCGAGGTGCGCAAGCGGATCGGCATGGTCTTCCAGAAGCCGAACCCGTTCCCGAAGTCGATCTACGACAACATCGCCTTCGGCCCGCGCGTGCTCGGGATGAAGGGCAACATGGACGAGATCGTGGAGAGCGCGCTCACCCACGCGGCGCTCTGGGACGAGGTCAAGGACCGGCTGAAGACAAACGCGTTCGGCATGTCGGGCGGCCAGCAGCAGCGGCTCTGCATCGCCCGCTGCCTGGCGGTCGAGCCCGACGTGATCCTGATGGACGAGCCCTGCTCGGCGCTCGACCCGATCTCGACCGGCAAGATCGAGGACCTCATGATGGACCTCAAGCGCGAGTACTCGATCGTGATCGTCACGCACAACATGCAGCAGGCCGCGCGCGTGTCCGACAGGACGGCCTTCTTCACCGTCGAGCTGGACGACGACGACCACCGCAGCGGGCGCGTCGTCGAGTTCGACGACACCGACAGGATCTTCACGAACCCGTCCGACTCACGCACGGAGGCATACGTCACCGGCAAGGTCGGCTAGCGTGTCCGACACGACACGCAGCCATTTCCAAGAGGAGCTCGCGGGGCTCGAGGAGCAGGCGCTTGGGGGCCTCGACATGGTGGTCGAGGCGCTCGACCGGGCGCTGGAGACGGTCCAGCACCAGGACGTCGAGCTGGCCGGCATGGTCATCTCCGATGACGACCGGATCGACGGCCGCTACCTCGAGGTGCACCAGGGCGTGCTGTCGCTGCTGGCTCTGCAGGCGCCGGTGGCCGGCGACCTGCGCCTGGTGGCCGCCGTGCTCCACATCATCAAGAACATGGAGCGGATGGGCGACCAGTGCGTGAACATGGCCAAGCTGGTGCCGCTCGCCGGCCACCACCCGCCCTCGGACGAGCGCATCCTGGGGCACATCCAGCGGATGGGGGAACAGGCGCGCCGGCAGGTGATCCAGTGCAAGCAGGCGTTCGCCCGGCGCGACGTCGAGCTGGCGCAGGACCTCGTGCGCCAGGACGACGAGATCGACGGGCTCAACCGCGAGGTGTTCCACATCGCGCTGGAGATCGGCGACGACCCGGACACGCGCGAGTGGGCGATGCACATGATGCTGGTCGCCCGCTGCATCGAGAGGATCGGCGACAATGCCGTAGACATCGGCGAGCAGACCGCCTTCATCGTCACCGGTCTGTTCCGGGAGTTCGAGGACGCCTCGCACCCGGAGCTGACTCCGCCGTCCACCGCTTGATCTGCGCCTGCATCGACATCGGCAGCAACACCACCAGGCTGCTGGTGGCGGACGCGGGCAACGGGCAGCTGCGCGAGCTGGTCACGCAGCGCGACTTCACCCGCATCGGCAGGAGCCTCGACGCCGGCGGCGCGATCCCGGCGGCGAAGATCGCCGAGACGGCCGACGTGGTGGCGACGCAGGCCAAGGTCGCGCGCGAGGTCGGCGCCGAGCGGATCGTGACGGTGGCCACGGCCGCCATCCGCAACGCCCCCAACCGAGAGGAGCTGCTGATGGCGATCGAGCGCGCCGGTGGCATGAGCACCGAAGTGCTCACCGGGGAGGAGGAGGCGCGGCTGTCGTTCGTGGGCGCAACGCGCACGCTGCTCGGCCCGGTGGACGGGACGATCGCGGTGATCGACGTGGGCGGTGGCTCGAGCGAGATCGCGATCGGCGAGCCGCACGGCGTGATGACGTGGTCGGCCTCGTTCCGAATCGGCTCGGGCTTCCTGGCCGACGCCTACCTGCGCTCCGATCCGCCGTCCGTGGACGAGCTCGAGAAGGTGCGCCGCCACGTGGCCGGCACCTTCGAGGGGCTCGCTCCGCCGCCCGCCGACGGCGCGGTCGCGGTGGGCGGC
>JBOGXT010000712.1:0-3751 GCA_050694635.1 Thermoleophilaceae bacterium | reverse complement strand
TCTCGCCGCGCTGGAGCCGGCCGAAGTCCGGGCCGGGCGTGACGCCGAGACTCTGGGCGCGGTCGGGGTCGAAGACGCCGGGACGCGGCCCCTCCACCAGCGCGTAGCCGAGCGCGAGGCCGCGGTGGTCGACCTCGTAGGCGGCGAGCCGATAGCCGTCGCGATCCAGCTCGTCGTTGGGCTCCAGCTCGACGAGCGCGACGCCGAACGGCAGCCGGCCGACGATGGGTCCGAGCAGGCGCCAGAACGCCCCCAGGCCCGGCGGCCCGTAGATCGTAAGCGGCCGCTCGCGCTGGCGCAGGGCGAACGACTTGAGCATGCCGGGCAGACCGAGCACGTGGTCGGCGTGGAAGTGGGTTAGGAACAGCTCCTCGAAGTCGACCAGCCCGATCGAGCGCATGAGCTGCCGCTGCGTGCCCTCGCCGCAGTCGAACAGGAGCCGCTCGCCACCGCGCCGGACGACAGTGGCGGGCAGCCCACGCCGTGCCGACGGAGCGGCGCCAGCGGTTCCGACGAAGAGCACGTCGAGGTCCATGACCGCCCTATGTTGACTCGCGCGCCTCCCGCTCGAGCTCCTCGTCGTTGCGCGTGAGCGCGCCGATGTCCTCGAGGTCCACGTCGCGCCCGGCCGCACGCTTCATGCGGATGAGGTCGTCCAGGCCTGTCACCAGCACTGCTCGGCCATCGATCCGCGCTTCGAAGGCTCGTTCTCGAAGCTCGTCGTACGAGCGAGGTGCGCCACTCGTCATTGCGATGTTGAGGAGGTCGAGCCGGCCGTACACCGTGATCAGCGGCACGAGCGGTACCCGCTTCAGCAGATTCGGATCTGTGACATCGACCGGCCGGTCCGTGCGCAGCAGACAGGCGCCGAGGGCGGCGAGAGACTCGCCGAGTCTGCTCAGGTTCACGAGGTGGGGCCGCGGAATGACGTCGAGGTCGCGCGTGCCGCGTCCATGGCCATGCGCCTGGACCGCGACGCCTCCAACGACCACGAAGTCGACGCCGTATTCCGTCAGGGTGATGAGGATCTGACGCGGATCAAAGGGGATCTCACGCGGCTCGGCCACGTGCCCTCGGAGGCGCGGCCGCGGCCAGCTCGCTCGTGAGCTTGTCGAACGCCAGGCCGCTTTCGAGCCTGGCCGCCGGCGACATGCCGCGCTGGGCGAGGAGATCGCCTGCGTCGTACCGGCTCTTCAGGGGGCGAGACGCCAGGATCGGCTCCTCTCCCAAGGCGAGCATCAGCGATCGCAGCCGGGGCCATGTGACCTCCTCGTCGCCGCGCTCGATGCGGGCGATCGCGCTCTGGCTCGTGCCCGCTCGCAGGGCGAGGCGGCGCTGGCTGAGGCGCTTGCGCTCGCGGGTGGTGCGGACCAATTCAGCGGGCGTCATGATGCCGTATACGGTATCAGCTCGATCAGCCGGAACTCGACGGCGCCGTCCTCGACGCGGGCCATCCCCATCGTGTGCGTGGGTGCTCGGCGGCGCTCCGTGGGGCTGCCCGGGTTGAAGAGCTGGAAGCCGTCCCCCGCCCGCTCGTGCAGGGGCAGGTGCGAGTGGCCGAACACGAGCGCGCCGGCGCGGTCGCCGAAGCGGCGGCGCATCCGCTCGAGGCGCCCGGCGCGCGGGCCGGCGTCGTGCACCATGGCGATCCGGGCCCCTTCCGCCTCTACCACGCGCTCCGCCGGCAGCATTCGGCGCAGCTCGGCGCTGTCCATGTTCCCGTGCACGGCGGCCAGCGGCGGCCCGATCGCCTCGAGCTCGCGCAGCACCTCGAGCGTCATGAGATCGCCCGCGTGCAGGAGCAGGTCGGCCGCCGCGATCCGCTCCACGCACGCGCGCGGCAACCGCCGCCCGCCGCGCGGCATGTGCGTGTCGGAGATCACCGCGATGACCATGCCGGGACTACACTCAACCGCACTCGCGCCCGTAGCTCAGTGGATAGAGCGCTCGCCTCCGGAGCGAGAGGTCGCAGGTTCAAATCCTGCCGGGCGCGCTACGAGTCCTGGATCACCGACAGTATGTTCCCGGCCGGGTCCTTGAACCACGCGATCAGCGGGCCGCCCTCGCGCATGATGCCCTTCTCATCCTGCGGCATCCCGTCGTAGCGCTCGAGCTCCACGCCGCGGGCGCTCAGCTCGTCGACGGTGGCGTGGATGTCGTCCACCTCGAAGTTGAGGATCGTGTACGTGGGCGGCGTGAAGTTCGGTCTTCGCGTATACGAGCGTGTCCCAGCCGCCCGCGAGGTGCAGCCTCATCAGGTGACGCTCCTCGTCCATGACGGTCGTGCGGATCCCGAGCGTCTCCTCGTAGAACCCGCGCGCCTTATCCAGGTCGTCGACCGCGAAGCCGTTGAACGCCGTGGCGTCCCCGAGCATCAGTCGTCGAGACGTCCCGGCATGCCGAAGCGCACGAAGGCCGCCTCGACCCACTCGAGGTCGACGGGCTGCTCGGGCCAGCGCACGTAGTAGTCGGCGTCCTCGCCTCGCGTGGAGCGACAGATGAACGAGGTGATCTCCTTGATCCGCCGGTCGCCGTCGACGGTCAGCACGTCGAGCGCGAAGGGCAGGTACGTCCCCTCGCCGGGGTGCCAGCAGTACGACCCGACAGCCGCCTGTCCGTTCGCGTGCGCCGGCCGGTGGCGCCAGCGCCAGTCGCCCGAAAGCGGCCCGTGCCGCATGAAGCCGACGAGCTCGTCCCGGCCGGTGAACCAGGCCGCGAGCGGGGGCATCGACCAGGCCGCGTCCTCGGCGAGCAGGGACACGACCTTGTCGACGTCGCCCTCGCGCATCGCCTCCATGTAGCCCTCGACGACGTCGCGGATGCCGTCGTCGCCGAGCGCCCGCAGCATGGCCTGCTGGCTCTGGTCGGGGAGCTTCTCGTCCACCGTCTTGCGGGCGCGCTGCAGCGCGCTGTTCACCGATGCGACGGTCGTGTCGAGCGAGTCCGCCGTCTCCTGCGCCGAGAAGCCCAGCACCTCGCGGAGGATCAGGGCGGCGCGCTGGTTGGCGGGCAGGTGCTGGAGCGCCGCGACGAACGCCAGCTCGACGCTCTCGCGCAGCTCGTAGCGGGCCTCGGGCGCGGCGTAGCCGTCCTCGAGGCCGAGCCCCTGGTCCGGGTATGGCTCCACCCAGGTCGCCTCGATCGGGGGCATGCCGATTCCCTGGTCGTGGGGATCGAAGGACGGCCCGTAGTCGAGCGGGAGCACGCGCTTGGGCCGCCGCGCGATCAGGTTCAGGCATGTGTTCGTGGCGATCGTGTAGAGCCAGGAGCGGAGCGAGCTGCGGCCCTCGAACCTGCCGAGCGCCCGCCAGGCGCGCAGCATGGCCTCCTGGAGCGCGTCCTCGGCGTCGTGGACCGAGCCGACCATCCGGTAGCAGTGGGCGTGCAGCTCACCGTGGTAGGGCTCCACGAGGCGCCCGTACGCGTTCTCGTCGCCATCGCGAGCCGCCTCGAGCAGCTCTTTCTCCTGCATCGTCGCGCCTGTGGATCGGGTAGCCATCGCCGCCAGGTTAGACGTCTCGGGCCACCGGTTCGCGCCGGCCGCGATGAGTTTGGGGATCCGGCCGGGTCTATGGGCCACGACGATGAAGCGAGCGACTTCCAATCCGGTGGTCCACCTGGAGCTGCACACCGGCGATCTGCCGCGCGCCCGCGCGTTCTACGCGCAGCTGTGCGGGTGGCGCGCGGAGCAGATCCACGCGCGCGAGGGCACCTACGAGGCGCTCGAGATGGGCGGCCCGCTCGGCGGCGG
>JBOGXT010000711.1:0-4674 GCA_050694635.1 Thermoleophilaceae bacterium | reverse complement strand
ACGTACTCCTGAAGGACGGAGTTGATCTCCATCGGCTTCGGCAGGTTCTCGAGGTCGAACGCGGGAGCGCCGGTGAGCTCCTCGTCGATGATCTCGTTGCAGAGGTCGATGCACTCGTCGCAGATGTAGACGCCGGGGCCGGCGATCAGCTTCTTCACCTGCCGCTGCGACTTCCCGCAGAAGCTGCAGAGGAGTTGCTCGTTGGAGTCCGTAGGTCGGGCCACGCTCTTCAGTTCTCCCTCAGCTGGACGAGGGTACCGCAGAAATACTCCCTCGACCCCCGCGTCCCTTCTTGCGCGTGAACCGAGTCCGCTAGTGCTGGGAAATAACGCGGTCGATGAGGCGGTACTCCTGCGCCTCCTCCGCGCTCATGAAATAGTCGCGCTCCGTGTCGCGGGCGACCTTCTCGATGTCCTGGCCGGTGTGCTTGGCGAGGATCTCGTCGAGCCGGCGCCGCACGTCGATGATCTCCTTGGCGTGGATCTCGATGTCCGTGGCCTGTCCCTGGAACGCGGAGCTGACCTGGTGGATCAGGATCTTGGCGTTGGGCAGGGCCATGCGCTTGCCGTCGGCGCCGCCGGAGAGCAGCAGAGCGCCCATCGACATCGCGATCCCGACGCAGATCGTCTGCACGTCGGGCTTGATGAACTGCATGGTGTCGTAGATCGCGAGGCCGGCATAGACGGAGCCGCCGGGCGAGTTGATGTAGACCGAGATGTCCTTGTCCGGATCCTCCGACTCGAGGTGGAGGAGCTGGGCGACGATCAGGTTGGCGATCTCGTCGGTCACCGGGGTCCCGAGGAAGACGATTCGCTCGTTGAGGAGGCGCGAGTAGATGTCGAAGGCGCGCTCCCCGCGGGAGGTCTGCTCGACGACCATCGGAACGAGAGGACTCATGGGCGCGCCAGTCTAGCGAGCAGGCCCGCCAAGGCCCCCGGCGACGCGGCGCGGCTCACTCCTGATCTGACGCCAGGTGAGCGAACGACCATGTACCCGGCGAGGGTCAGCCACCTGGGGATGCCGTCGACCGTCGTGACGTTAGCCGCCTTCGGGGTGGAGCTCCTGTGAACCTCGATGCCAGGTCGAGGCCTGGCGGACGGCTGGGGAGGATGATGTCGGTGGTTGCCCGGTTGTCGGCGCGGATCCCGATGAGGCCGCCGGCCGTGCGGCCGACTGCGTATACGCCGCTGGTGCACGCGGTGGAGCCGACCGCTCTGCGCGCGCTTCGACCTCAGCGGCCCGGGGTCCAGAGCTGACCGGCGCCCTGCTCGGCGGACTCCTTCTCCGGCGTCCAGAGCTTCTCGCGCGCGGCCGCCTGCTCGGCCGGGATCGGCTTGGCCGACTCGACCAGCAAATCGACCGCCTTTCGCATCGCGATGTCGTCGCGCAGCGCCTCCTCGGCGCCCTGCCTGCGCGCGCGCTTCAGCGCGCGCTTTAGCTGCTTGTCGCTGGCGTCCGGGCCGGCCGCCTCGCGCAGCGCTTCCGAGATCTCCTCGTCGGACACCTCGATCCCCTCCGCCTTCACGATCTCCGCCAGCACCGCCTCGCGCTTCAGCGCCTGCTCCGCGTCGGGCTCCGCCTCGACGACGAGCTCCTCCTCGGTCTTGCCCCTCATGGTGAGGTACTGGTTCGGGTCGATCCCTTGCGCCGCGATCCGGCGCGCCGTGCGGTGCCACATGTCGTGCGCCTTCGCGTGCACCAGCTCGTGCGGGATGTCGATCGTGCTCGTGGCCACCGCGGCGTCCACCGCGGCCTGGCGGAACTCGCCCTCGATGGCGCGCTCCTCGGCCTGCCCGATCCGCTCCTCGATCTCGGCGCGCAGCTCGTCGAGCGAGTCGAAGCCGCCCGCCTCGACGGCGAAGTCGTCGTCCAGCTCCGGCAGCCGCTTCTGCTTGACCTCCTTCACCTCCACGGCGAAGACGGCTTCCTTCCCGGCCAGGTGCTCCGCCTGGTAGCCGTCCGGGAACGTGACCTTCACCTCGCGCCCCTCCCCGGCCGCGACTCCGCCGAGCTGCTCCTCGAAGCCCGGGATCAGACGGCCCGAGCCGAGCTCGACCAGGTGGCCGCGCGCCTCGCCGCCCTCGAACGGCTCGCCGTCGATCGTTCCGGCGAAGTCCACGACCACGAAGTCGCCCTGGGCGGCGGCCCGCTCGACCGTGTCGAGCGAGGCCAGCGACTCGCGCATCCGCTCGAGCTCCGCCTGCACCTCCTGCGCATCGACTGCCGGCTCGCGGCGGCCTACCTCGAGCCCGCGGTACTCGCCGAGCTCGGCCGGCGGAACCACGCCGACCTCGATCGTGAAGGCGAGCGGCGAGCCCTTCTCGGGCAGGTCGGAGAGGTCGAGCTGGGGGTCGCCGACAGTGGTGATGCCCGCGTGCGCGACCGCCTCCTCGTACCACCCGGGCAGCCCGCGCCGCAGGGCCTCGTCCATGACCGCCTCGCGGCCGACCTGGCGCAGCACCACCTCGGGCGGCACCTTGCCGCTGCGGAAGCCGGGCACCCGGATCTCGCGCCCGAGCTCGGCCGCGGCGCTGTTCAGCGCTCGCTCGAGCGCCTCCGCGGGCACCTCGACGTCCACGCGCACGCGCGAGTCGTCGAGCTCAGTGGTCCTCGTTGTCACCGGGGCGGCGGCCATGGAGAGCTGAGAGTACCTTGCGCGTTCGTGAGGACCCGGGACCGTCTAGCCGCCTGGCTCGTGACCGGCCCGCCCGGGCACCTCTGGAGCGCGGTCGCGGACATCGTCGTGCTGTGGGTGCGCTACGGCTGGGCGCGCGCCACTCGGCGGGACCCGTCGGGCTAGTCGCCGCCGCGCGCCCGCGCGCCGGCCCCCAGGGCCCCGACGTCGAACAGGAACGCGAGCACCACCCAGAACCACTCGATGCCCTCGACGCCGCCGATCGGCGACCACGCGAGCGCGTAGACCAGGGTGGTGAGCGGCAGGAAGATCAGGCCGAGCAGCGGCAGGACCCATGTGTCGTAGGCCCGATCGACCTCGTTCGTGAAGATCCAGACCAGGGCGAGCCCGAGCCGCGGGAAGAAGCCGGAGAGGAGCGCGAAGAGGCAGCCCATCGCCGCCAGCCTCGCCCGAGAGGGGGTGAGCGAGCATCACCCGCGGCGGGTGAGCTCGCGCGTCAGGGCTGCGCGATGATCACCGCGAGGGTCCCGAGGGCCAGCGTCATCGCGACCACAGTCAGGGTGAGCACCCAGCCCTCCCCCACCTGCTCGTAGCTCCCCCGCCGGAGGGCCCGCTCCACCTGCCCTCGCCGCAGCGCGCCCGCGACAAACACCGCCGCGGCCAGCAGCGCGTACCCCGCGCCGAGCACCACGTAGGGAATCCGACCGCCGTCCACCAGCTCGGGTACCACGCCGCCGACCGCCACGGCCGCGGTGGCGGCCGCGATGCCGGAGCGCCACCAGGCGAGCCAGGTGCGCTCGGCCGCCAGCAGCGTGCGGCGGGTGACGTCGTCGTCAGCCGGCTCGTTCACGCACTCTCACCCGGGCGAGGCGGTCGATGCGGTCGCCGTAGAGCTCGCTCGCTACGGCGCCGACCACGGCGCCGATCACCGCCACGAACGCCATCACGAGCAGCCAGGATTGCATCGAGAAGGCGATGCCGATCAGCCCGTACTTGTCGGCTGACCACTTCATCAGGATCGGAACGTAGATCCCGGACGCGACGCCGACGAGCGCACCGAGGACACCGGAGACGGCGGCCCCGGGCAGGAGCCGCCGCCAGTCGGACATGCCGAGCAGGATCGCCGGCGTCCAGAGCCACAGGACGAGGCCCGTCAGGCCGGTCGCCGTTAGGGCCAGCAGCAGGCCGCCGATGTCCCGGAGCCCCTCGCGCAGCGGCGAGCTGACCGCGATCCATACCGCGAAGCCGGCCAGCCACACGAGCCCGCGCCACAGGTCGCGGCGGCCTCTTGGCGCCCTTCCATACGCACGCTGGAACATGCGCTGCATGGCTCGCGAGAAGGAGAGGGTGGCGAGTACAAGGATCACGACCCCGACCCATGTGATGGTGCTCTCCACCTCGCCGGTGTCGTTGAACAGGGCTTCCACGCTGCGCGCCGAGCTCCCTTCCAGGCTGAAGCGCTCGACGATCCGGTCGCCGAGGTCGCCCTCCCCAGGGCCGACGGCCGACGCCACTATCAGAAAGGGGATCAGCGAGGTGAACGCCTGCGCGGCGATCACGGTTGCCTGCTGCGCCCCCTCGACGTCGACGAAGCGACGCAGCGAGCGCAGCCCGAAGTCGGCGGCCCCCAGCGGGAGCGCCGGCAGCCTCAACGGTCGCCGAGCCCGGGGCTCAGCAGACGCAGCTCCCGAGCACGCTCGACGCAGCCCCGGCGGTCGGCCACGTCGAGCTTGCGGTAGACGTGTTTCAGGTGCGTCTTGACCGTGTTCACCGAGACGAACATCTCGGAGGCGATCTCGGCGTTGGACATCATCGTGGGGAGGAATCGAAGCACGGCCAGCTCGCGCTCGCTGAGCGGCTCGAGCAGGGTGGTCGGCGCGGCGCGCTCGGCGGCCGAATGCTCGTCCAGGGTGGAGAGCAGCTGTGCCGTCAGCGCCCGGTGCCCGGTCCCGCGGGCGACGCGGCGGCGCAGCAGCGAGCGCAGCGGTGCCCCGTAGCGCGCGAGGATCCCCGAGTAGCCGCGCGGCTCGGCCAGGTCG
>JBOGXT010000710.1:0-4622 GCA_050694635.1 Thermoleophilaceae bacterium | reverse complement strand
ACCCCGGACTGAGCACTTAGGACGGGCAGGATGCACGCCACCACCCATTGGCGTGGGCTGGGCCGCCGCCCACAATTTCGGCCATGGTTGAGCTCACGATCCGCGGCCACCCGCGCGTGCCGGTCTTAGCGGAGGAGCTCGAGCGATGGCTCGATGAGCAAACGCAGGGCGTGGACGGCAGACCGTGAAGTCCAGGGCCGGGGGCGCGATGACCGGCGTACCAGCCGCGCCTAGAGACCGGGACGCCGAGCCGGGGGAATCGCCGTTCCGGCGTGGACCGAATGGGAGGCGCGGTGACAGCAGCATGGGCCGCGCTTCGCCCCAGGGACACGATCATTCCGACCACGCGGCCGCTTTCAGGGACCGCTTCTGGGTCTCGCTCGCGCTTGCGGTGCCCGTCGTGGTCTACAGCGAGACGGTGCAGGGTTGGCTCGGCTACACAGCGCCGGCACTCCCGGGGTCCGGTCTCCTGGCGCCGCTGCTTGGGACGGCGATCTTCGCGTACGGCGGCCACCCGTTCCTGACGGGGGCCCTGAGCGAGCTCCGCGCGCGCCAGCCCGGGATGATGCTGCTGGTCGCGACCGCGATCAGCGTCGCGTTCGCGACGAGCCTAGCCACCAGCCTGGGGCTCTTCGCCCTCGAATTCTGGTGGGAGCTCGCGGCGCTGATCGTGATCATGCTGCTCGGCCACTGGCTCGAGATAAGAGCCATTGGTCAGGCCAGCGGGGCGCTCACCGCGCTCGCCGAACTGCTTCCCGACGAGGCCGAGCGGCTGCGTGCAGGCGAGGTCGAGAGGGTGCCGACCAGCGCGCTCCGGCGCGCCGACGTCGTGCTCGTGCGTCCGGGCGGGCGGGTGCCCGCCGATGGGGTCGTGGTGGCGGGCGCGGCGGCGCTCGACGAGTCGATGGTCACCGGCGAGTCGCGCCCTGTCGCGCGAAGCGAAGGGGATCGTGTGGTGGCCGGCACGGTCGCGACCGACTCGGCGATCCGAGTGCGTGTCGAGGCCGTCGGCCACGACACCGCCCTTGCCGGCATCCAGCGGCTGGTGGCCGACGCGCAACGCTCGCGCTCCCGAACCCAGGCGCTGGCCGACCGGGCGGCGGCCCTGCTCTTCTACGCCGCGGCGGCGGCCGCCTCGATCACCTTCTTCGCCTGGGCGCTGGCGGACCGTCTCGAGGACGGCGTCCTGCGCACCGTCACTGTGCTGGTGATTGCCTGTCCGCACGCGCTCGGGCTCGCCATTCCCCTTGTGGTCTCGATCTCCACTTCGCTCTCGGCGCGCAGCGGCATCCTCGTCAAGGACCGTCTCGCGCTGGAGCGGATGCGCGAAGTCGACATCGTGCTGTTCGACAAGACGGGCACGCTCACCCTCGGCGAGCATCGGGTGACCGGACTTGCGGCGCTCGACACAGGGGAGCACGAGCTGCTGGCGCTGGCGGCGGCCGTCGAGGCGGAGAGCGAGCACCCGCTGGCCAGGGCGATCGTCGCCGCCGCGCACGAGCGGGCGCTCACCCTGCCGTCCGCGTCGGCGTTTCACAGCACCAGCGGCCGGGGCGTTGAGGCCGTGGTCGCGGAGCGCGAAGTCGCGGTCGGCGGGCCCGCCCTCCTGCGGGAGCGCGGGCTGGCGGAGCCCGAGTGGCTGTCATCCAAGCTGGGCGAATGGCGCGCCCGCGGCGCCTCTGTCCTCCACGTCGTCGAACACAGCCGCATCCTGGGCGCGATGGCGCTCGAGGACCGTGTGCGCCCGGAGTCGCGCGCGGCGGTCTCCGCCCTCCGTGGGCGGGGCATTGCAGTGGCCCTCCTGACCGGCGACGCCCAGGAGGTGGCCGACGCCGTGGGCCGCGAACTCGACATCGACGAGGTCTTCGCCGAAGTGCTGCCGGAGGCAAAGGACGCCGCCGTGGTCGACCTGCAGCGGCGCGGACAGCGGGTGGCGATGGTCGGAGACGGGGTAAACGACGCACCGGCGCTCGCGCGCGCGGACGTAGGCATTGCGATCGGCGCGGGCACCGATGTGGCGGTGGAGTCGGCGGGGATCGTGCTTGCCTCCGACGATCCGCGCGGCGTGGTCGGCGTGCTGCGGCTCTCGCGCGCGAGTTACCGCAAGATGCTCCAGAACCTGGCCTGGGCCGCCGGCTACAACGCCCTCGCCATACCGCTCGCGGCCGGGGCCCTGGCGTGGGCGGGCATTACGCTGGCGCCCGCGGTTGGCGCGATCCTGATGAGCGCTTCGACGATAGCTGTGGCGATAAATGCCCAGCTGCTGCGCCGACTAGACCTGCGCCCAGTCGGCGCCCACAGGGGGGTCACTGCACATGCCCTGGGCGCGTGATACCGCTTGACACCCATTCCCGCCACGACGAGGCGCCCGCACAATCGAGGCATGGATTTGATGGAGTCCGGCAACGGGAGGGCCAGCGCGCTGGCCAGGGACGGCGCGCGGGCGCGCGAGCTCTACGAGGCGATGGTCCTGATCCGTGTCTTCGAGGAGGAGACCGATCGCCAGTACAAGCGCGACCGCATCGGCGGCTACTGCCACCTCTGCTCGGGGCAGGAGGGCGCCACGGTCGGAGCCTGCGCGGCGCTCGAGGCCGACGATCTCCTACTGACCTCATATCGCTCGCACGGCTTCACGCTGGCCCGCGGCGTCTCGCCGGAGGCGATGATGGCCGAGCTGTTTGGCCGGGTTGGCGGTTGCGCGCGTGGGCGCGGCGGCTCGATGCACCCGGCGGACCCGTCGCTCGGCTATCTCGGCGGCTGGGGCATCGTGGGCGGCCAGCTTCCCCTCGCGGTCGGAGCGGCGTTTACGCTGGCGCAGGAGGAGCGTCCGCAGGCCGTGCTGTGCGAGCTGGGCGAGGGCGCCGTGAACATCGGAGCCTGGCACGAGGCGCTCAACCTGGCCGCGATCTGGGACCTGCCGGTCGTCTTCCTCGTCATGAACAACGAGTACTCGATGGGTTCGGCGGTCGCGGAGGTGTCGGCCGAGCCCGAGGTTCACAAGCGTGCCACCGCCTTCAGGATGCGTGGAGAGCGGGTGGACGGCCAGGACGTCGAGGCGGTCTACGAGGCCGCCGGCGAGCTGCTGCGTGACGCGCGTGAGGGGCGCCGGCCGGCAGTGCTCGAGGCGCTCACCTATCGCTATCGCGGTCACTCGGTCGCCGATCCGGGGACCGCCTACAGGTCGCCGGACGAGGTCGAGGAGTGGCGTCGGCGCGACCCGATCCCACTGTTCGGACGGAGGCTGCTGGGGCGCGGGATCTTCTTCTCACACGACGAGCTGGACGAGGTGCGCCACGACGCAGAGCGGCGCGTCGCCCAAGCGGTCGAGTTCGCCGAGCGCAGCGAGCGGCCGCCCACGAGGACACTCGCCCAGCACGTCTACGGCGACCCCGCTGCCGCTGAGCAGTTCGCGCACATGGGTCCCGGCAGCCCGTTCGGCGAGCGCGAGCTCGTGCTGGAGGGGGGCCTCGGCCATGCCTGAAGCGACCATCGCCCGGCCGCCCGGGCCGGGTTCGCACGCAGCGGACGGAGACACGACGACGATGAGCTTCCGCGAGGCGCTGCGCAGCGCGCTGCGCGAGGAGCTGCTGCTCGACGAGAGCGTGTTCCTGATCGCCGAGGAGATCGGCGTCTTCGAGGGCTCCTACAAGGTCACCGCCGGGCTCTACGAAGAGTTCGGCGAGCGGCGGATTCGCGAGGCCCCGATCTCGGAGGAGGGGTTCGTCGGGCTGGCGGTCGGAGCGGCCATGACCGGGCAGCGACCGGTAGTCGAGATCATGACGCTCAACTTCATCCTGGTCGCGATGGACCAGGTGGTCAACCACGCCGCCAAGGTGCGCTACATGTTCGGCGGCGAGATCGGCTGCCCGCTCGTGATCCGCACGCCGAACGGCGCCGGCAACCAGCTCACGGCACAGCATTCGCAGAGCTTCGAGGGCTGGTTCGCTGGCACGCCGGGCCTCAAGGTAGTCGCGCCTGCGACGCCGGCCGACGCCAAAGGGCTCCTGAAGTCTGCGATCCGCGACGACGATCCGGTGCTCGTGATCGAGAACCTGCCGATCTACACGCACCGCGGCGAGGTCCCGAACGACCCGGACTTCACCATTCCGATCGGCAGGGCGAGCGTCGCGCGGGAGGGCAGCGACATCACGCTCGTAGCGCATTCGTATGCGACCGTGCGGGCGCTGGCCGTCGCGGAGCGCTTGGCCGGCGAGGGCATCGCGGCGGAAGTGATCGACCTGCGCTCGCTGCGCCCGCTCGACATGGAAACCGTTGCGCGCTCGGTCGCGAAGACGAATCGCGCGCTCTGTATCGAGGAGGGCTGGCCGAGCTACGGCGTCACCGCCGAGCTGGCCGCCCGGATCCAGAGCGCCTGCTTCGACGACCTCGACGCCCCCGTCGGGCGCGTCGGGATGGCGGAGGTGCCGCTGCCCTACGCCAGGAACCTCGAGCAGGCCGCCCTGCCGCACCAGGACAAGGTCCACGCCGCCGCACTAGTGGTGCTCAACAGGCGAGGCGGATCTGAGCCCTGACCCACGCTGAGCCGAGTGCACCTGACCATCCATGGGTGGGATCACAGGCTGCGGGGCGCGACCGGCTCTGCGACCGCCCCGGCGGCCGAG
>JBOGXT010000709.1:0-5364 GCA_050694635.1 Thermoleophilaceae bacterium | reverse complement strand
CGCAGGTTGGAGATGAACACGTCCACCGTGTTGGTCTCGGCGAAGGGGTGGTAGCCCCACACCTCGTCGAGCAGCGACTGGCGCGACACGACGATGCGCGTGTTCCGCATCAGGTGCTCGAGCAGCTCGAACTCGCGCGCGGTCAGCTCGAGCTCGCGGTCGCCGCGGAAGGCCTCTCGGGTGTCGGGGTTGAGGCGCAGGTCGCCCACCACCAGGAAAGCGCTGCCGCGCGGCGGGCGTCGGCGCAGCAGCGCGCGCAGGCGGGCGAGCAGCTCCTCGCGCTCGAAGGGCTTGACCAGGTAGTCGTCGGCGCCGGAGTCGAGCCCCTCCACGCGCGCGTCGAGCGCGTCGCGGGCCGTGAGGATCAGGATGGGCACGTCGCCGCCGGTGCGCAGCTGGCGGCAGACCTCCACGCCGTCGAGCTTCGGCAGACCCAGGTCGAGCACGACCGCGTCGGGCGCGAAGTCGCCGGCCTGGTCGAGCGCGGCCTCGCCGTCGCCGGCCACGCGGACGTCGTAGCCCTCCTTGTCGAGCGAGCGGCGCAGGACGCCGGCGATGTCGGCGTCGTCCTCGACGACGAGCACTCGCGGGCGTCCCGACATGTCCACCATGGTAGGGAGGGTGCGCACCTCTTCCGTCGAAATCCACCGCGATGGCCACGCGCCGCCGCAAGCGCCGCCGTTCCCGGGGCCTTTGGCCGCCCATCGAGCTGCCACGCTTCGAGCAGCGCCACTGGGACCTGATCGGCCTCGCCCTGGTCGCCTTCGCGGCCTTCTTCGCGAGCGTCTTCTACCTCGGCTGGGCCGGGGGCGAGGTGGGGGAGACGATGGCCGACGGCATCCTCTTCCTGTTCGGCGGCATCGGCTACCTGGCGCCGGTCGCGCTGTTCGCGGCGGGTGCCCTGATCGTGGTGCGCCCGATGATCGAGGCGGTCCACCCGCTCAAGACGGGCTCGGCGTGCATCGCCGCCGCGCTCATGCTCGGCCTGGCCGCCGGCTCGCTCGGCCTCGGGCCGGGCGACACCCCCCGCGACGGCTTCCTCGACCCCGACTACCTGCGCGAGCACGGCGGGCTCACCGGCGAGGCGCTGTTCTGGACCTCGAGCAAGCTGTTCTCGGAGGCGGGCTCGCACATCCTGTTCGTCTTCCTGCTGCTGGCCGGGATCCTGCTGGTGACCGGCGCCTCGATCGCCGGCGCGATGCAGGCCACGCGCGACGCGGCCACGAGTACAACGGAGCGCATGCGGCGCGGCACCCGCTCGATCTCCACGGCCGCAACGGCGCCGCTGCCCCCCATGGAGCCCGTCGAGCCGCCGGAGCCGGAGGACGAGGAGCCGGTGGTGCGGGCCACCCACGTCGAGGCGCGCGCGCTCGACGCCGCGGAGCGCTACCCGGACCTGTACGGGGAGGAGGACGAGGAGGAGCCGGAGCCCGAGGAGCTGCCTCCGCCAGAACCCGAGGACGACGAGCCGGAGGAGGAGCCGCTCCAGGACGAGCTCACCCCGATGGGCAATCGCCGCTCGGCCGTGACCGAGGCCGACGACGTCGAGTACCGCATGCCGAGGCCCGCCTTCCTGAAGCGCTCCAACGGCGCGCAGAAGGTCGACACGAAGGGCATCGAGCGCGTGGGCGCGCAGCTCACCGAGGCGCTCAGCCACTTCAACGTGGAGGCGCGCGTGATCGGCACGGTCACCGGGCCGCACGTCACCCGCTACGAGATCCGCCTGGCGCCGGGCATCAAGATGTCCAAGGTCGCTCAGCTCAAGGACGACCTCGCGTACGCGCTCGCGGCCGAGCAGGTCCGCATCCTGGCGCCGATCCCCGGCAAGCAGGCGGTGGGCGTCGAGGTGCCGAACCGGGTGCGCAAGATGGTCCACCTGGGCGACGTGTTCCAGGAGGCGCCCAAGGGCTGGTCCCCGCTGTCGGTCTGGCTCGGCAAGGACATCGCGGGCAAGGCGATCGGCACCGACCTCGCCAAGCAGCCGCACATCCTCATCGCCGGCACCACCGGCTCTGGCAAGTCGGGCTGCGTCAACGCGATGCTGTCGAGCGTCCTGCTGCGCTCCGACCCCAACGAGGTGCGCATGGTGCTGGTCGACCCCAAGCGCGTGGAGCTCAACCACTACGAGGGCATCCCGCACCTGCTCACCCCGGTGGTCACCTCGCCGCGGCTGGCCGCGAACGTGCTCGGCAACCTGATCAAGGAGATGGAGGAGCGCTACGGCGTGATGAGCCGGGCCAAGACGCGCAGCCTGGTGGAGCTGAACCGCGTGCGGCTGCGCGAGGGGGAGCGGCCGCTGCCCTACATCCTCTGCGTGATCGACGAGCTCGCCGACCTCATGATGGTCGCGCCCGCCGACGTGGAGGACTCGATCATCCGGCTGGCGCAGAAGTCGCGCGCGGTGGGAATCCACCTGGTGCTCGCCACGCAGCGCCCTAGCGCGGACGTGATCACCGGCATGATCAAGGCGAACGTGCCGGCGCGGATCGCGTTCGCGGTGTCCTCGCAGACCGACTCGCGCGTGATCCTCGACCAGAACGGCGCGGAGTCGCTGCTCGGCCAGGGCGACATGCTGTTCCGGCCGGCCGGCGAGTCGCGCTCGGCGCGCATCCAGGGCGCCTTCATCACCGAGGAGGAGATCGAGCGGCTGACGGAGCACTGGCGCCGCCAGGGCGAGCCGGAGATGCAGGAGGAGCTGCTCGAGGCGATCGAGACCGAGGACCACGGAGAGGGCGTCGAGGGCGACTTCGACCCCGACCAGGACGACCTGCTCGCGGAGGCCGTGGCGACGGTGATCCAGATGGGCACCGCGTCCACCTCGATGCTGCAGCGGCGCCTGCGCGTGGGGTACACCCGCGCGGGCCGGCTGATCGACATGATGGAGCGGCGCGGCGTGATCTCGGGCTACGAGGGCTCCAAGGCGCGCCAGGTGCTCATCACGGAGGCCGACCTTCCGCGCGTGCTCGAGCAGCTGAGCGAACCGGCTGTTGCGGCGCCTTCCGACGAATAGCGAGGGGACTACCCTTCGCGCCCGATGCCGTCCATCGGGGACACGCTGCGCGAGGCGCGCATGCGGCAGCGGCTCGACATCGCGGACGTCGAGGCGAAGACAAAGATCCGGGCCAAGTACCTGCGCGCGCTCGAGAACGAGGAGTTCGGGATGCTCCCTGGCCCCACGTTCGTCAAGACCTTCCTGCGCAGCTACGCGGAGGTGCTCGGGCTCGACCCGCACCTGCTCGTGGAGGACTACCGGGCACGCTACGAGCCTCGAGACGAGATCGAGGCCATGGCGCCGCTCGGACCGCCGGGGCTCGGCCGGGACCGGCGCCGCCGCGCGCCGCCGCCCGGTCCCTGGCTGCTGGCCGGGCTCGCGCTGCTGGCGGTGCTCGGCACTCTGCTGGTGATCGGCCTGGTCGGCGAGGATGACGACGGCGGCGGCGGAGGCAGCCAGGCCGCGCAGGAGGAGACCACCACGCAGCCGCGGCGCGAGCGCCCGGAGCGCCCCGAGCCCCCGCCGCGGCCGACTCGCATGGCGCTGCGGATCGCCCCGGAGGCGGAGACGTACGTCTGCATCGACACCGGCGCGGGCAGCGAGATCCGCTTCGAGGGCATTCTCTCCGAGCCCCAGACCTTCCGCGGCAGGCGGCTGCGGGTGAACCTCGGCAACACCTCCGTCGCGGTCACGATGAACGGCAAGCCGGTGGACGTGGGGTCGGGGCCCGACCCGGTGGGCTTCGCGTTCACGCCCCGGTCGACCACGCCGCTGCCGCCCAGCGAGCGTCCCTGCATCGCCTGAGCGTGGCGGCGCGGGCGGGCATCGTCGTGACCGGCACCGAGGTGCTGACCGGTCGCGTGCGCGACCGCAACGGGCCATGGCTGTCCGACCGGCTGCTGGAGCTCGGCGTGGAGCTCGCGCACATCACGATCTGCGGCGACCGACGCGAGGACATGCTCGCCCAGCTGGGATTCATGGCCGACCAGGGTGCGGACCTGGTGATCACGAGCGGCGGCCTGGGGCCGACCGCCGACGACCTGACGATCGAGATCGTCGCCGAGTTCACGGGGCGGCCGCTGCGACTCGATTCCGATCTCGAAGAGCGGATCGCGGAGATCCTGAAACCCTTGATGAAGCGGTTCCCCGACCTGGACTTCGAGGCCGTGCGCGCGTCGAACCGCAAGCAGGCGCTGGTGCCGGAGGGGGCCCATGTGATCTACCCGGCCGGGACCGCGCCCGGGCTTGTGGTGCCGGGTTCGCCGACCGTGGTGGTCCTGCCCGGGCCGCCACGCGAGCTGCACGCGATGTGGCCCGAGGCCGTATGGACCGATGCGTTTCAGCAGGCGGTGGGCGGGCGCACGCGATACGAGCGGCAGATGCTGCGCCTGTTCGGGATCCCGGAGTCCGAGATCGCCGAGACCCTGCGGGTGGGGGAGCGGTCGGTCGAGGGCTTCGAGGACCTCGAGATCACGACCTGCCTGCGGCGCGGCGAGGTGGAGATGGTGACGCGCTGGGAGCCGGGGGCGTCGGCCGCCGCGGAGGCCGTGGCGGCGCTGGTGGCGGAGCGCCACGCACGGGCGCTGTTCTCGACGGACGGGTCGCGCGTGGACGACCAGGTCGCATCGCTCCTGGCCGGGCGATCGCTGGCGGTGGCGGAGTCGTGCACGGGCGGGCTGATGGCGGCCCGCATGACCGAGCGGGCTGGCTCGTCGGCCTACTTCGCGGGCGGGGTGGTGGCGTACTCGAACGAGGCGAAAGCGTCGATGCTGGAGGTGGATCGGGACCTGATCTCGCGGCACGGCGCGGTGTCGCCCGAGGTGGCGGAGGCGATGGCGGACGGCGCGCTGGCGCGCTTCGACGCGGACGTGGCGCTGTCGATCACCGGCGTGGCGGGGCCGGGAGGCGGGACGGAGGCGAAACCCGTGGGGTACGTGTGCTGGTGCGCGGCGCTCGCCGACGGCGGCCCGAGGCTGACCCGAGACACGCGGCTGCCCGGCGACCGCGCCGAGATCCGCGACCGCTCTACGACGGTCGGGATGCACCTGCTGCGACGGCTGCTGCGCGGGGAGGGGGATGCGGCGTGAGCCTCCCGCCGACGCGCGCTCGCGGCTCGGCCGCTCCGCGCGGCCCCCGCGCCCGTATGTTCGTGGCGCTCGACCTCCCTTCGGAGGCGCGTGCGGCCCTCGCCGTCTGGCGCGACGGCCTGGTCGAGGGGCGGCGCGACCTGCGGCCGGTGCGCGCCGAGGCGCTGCACGTCACGCTCGTGTTCCTCGGCTGGCAGGACGAGAAGGCGGCGGACTCGATCGCCTCCGCGGCGTTCGAGGCGTGCTCCGGCCTGCCCGCCGCGCGGCTGCGGGCGGGCGGGGTCC
>JBOGXT010000708.1:0-3839 GCA_050694635.1 Thermoleophilaceae bacterium | reverse complement strand
GCCCAGGCCGCGAAGGCGGCGTTCGCCGCGGCGATGGCGCGCCGGGCGTCCTCGCGGTCGCCCTCGGCCACGGGGCCGAGCGACTCGCCCGTGGCGGGGCTTACGGCCTCGACGGTGGCGCCGCTCGCGGCGTCGAACCACTCGCCGTCGACGAACATGCGGGTGGTCACGGCTGGGCGGGCGCGGGCGCCTCCGCTCCCGCCTCCGGCACGGCCGGCGAGGACGACTCGAAGGCGTGCGACGCGAGCACGCCGGTCTTGTGCCGCTGCACGAGCCAGTAGTAGGCGAGGCCCCCGAAGAAGACGATCGAGATGAACAGGACGGCTCCGTACTGCAGGTACCAATGGAACGGCTCGGTGGCGTTGTAGACGTCCTTGCGCGGCCACGCGAGGTTCACCACCATGAAGGCGCCCCATGCCACCGCGATCAGGTTGACCGGCAGGCCGATCTTCCCGAGGGTGAAGTAGCCCTTCTCCCTGGCGTCCTTCGGGGGCCACTCTCCGCGCAGGCGCTTGGCGAGCATCGGCCCCGTGACCAGCAGGTACGCGATGTAGATCATGATGATCCCGATGCTGGTGATCACGGTGAAGATCTGCGGCTGTCTGATGTTCACCACCAGGATCAGCAGGGCAAGCACGCCCACGACGATGGCCGGGACCATCGGGGTCTTGTACTTCGGGTGAACCTTCGCGAGCCGCTCGCCGGCCGGCAGGTTGTTGTCGCGCGCCATCGCGAACATCATCCGGATCGTGGCGGTATGCACGGCCAGGCAGCAGACCGTGATCGCGATCGCGACGCAGATCAGGAAGATCTTGCCCATGGTGCTGCCGAGCACGTCGAGGACGACGAACTGCAGTCCGCCCGACGCGATCTCCTCGGAGTTGATGTCGCTCACCGAGAGGATCGCGAACAGCAGGATGAGTCCGCCCAGCAGGAAGGAGGCGTAGATCGCGCGCATGATCGCCTTCGGAGCGGTGCGGCGCGGATCGACCGTCTCCTCGCCGAGCGAGCTGGCCGTGTCGAAGCCGTACATGACGTAGGCGGAGGCCAGCGCCGCGGTCAGGAAGGCGCCGAGGTAGCCCCAGTCGTGGCCCTCGCCCGTGCCCTGCGTCTCGAACAGCACGTCGGGGCCGCGGGTGATGTTCACGGCGAGCAGCACGATCAGCAGAACCGCGGCGATCAGCTCGATGAACACGCCGGCGCTGTTGATCCGCGCCATCAGCTTCACTCCCAGCGCGTTGACGATCGTGGTGAAGAGGATCAGCACCGTCCCGAGGATCACGGCGTTGACCGCGTAGTCGTACTTGCCGGTGCCATCGCCCACGAACTGGAACTCGCCCCAGATCTGCGGCAGGGTGTACTGGTAGGCGAGCGCCACGGCGGCGGTCGTCACGATCGAGGCGGTGAGCATCATCCAGCCGCCCAGCCACGCGATCGTCGCGGTGCCCATGCGCTTGGCCCAGTTGTAGATCGAGCCGGCGACCGGGTAGTTGGCGGCCAGCTCGGCGAAGCTCAGGGCCACCATCACCTGGCCGGCGAAGACCATCGGCCACGTCCACCAGTAGGCGGGGCCGCCGAGCGCGAAGCCGAAGAAGAACAGCTGGAAGACGCCGGTGAGGATGGAGATGTAGCTGACGCCGGCCGCGAAGCTGGCGAACTTCCCGATGCTCCGGTCGAGCTCCTGCTTGTAGCCGAACTCGGCGAGCTCGTCGGAATGGGCGTCGGCGGGGCCGGTCACGGTAGCCATGTCCGCCACACGTCCGGGTTGTCCTCGATCCACTGCGTGGCGGCTTCCCGCATCGGCACCCCCTCGGAGTCCACCTGGAACGCGATCTCCTGCTGGTCGTGCTTCGTGTAGTTGAACCTCGACAGGAACCGGAACGCCGACGGCGCCTTGTCCTCGAGCCCCAGCCAGAAGGCCTTGAACAGGACGTCGTTGGCGTAGTCGCAGTCGTAGCCCTCGCCGTCCCGCTCGCGCGCGGCCTCTTCGCACTCCTCGTCGAAAGCCGGGAGCTGGACCTCCGTCAGGTCGAACTTGCGGTGGGCCCAGTGCGGCTCGTAGAAGTAGGTCAGCACGGGCTCCTTGCGTGCGAGCGCGCGGTCCAGCCGATCGATCAGCTCCTGCTCGGACCCGGTGTGGACGACCTTCAGGTCGAGCCCGAGGCTGTCGATGATGTCCTCGTCGTAGGAGACGAAGGTCGGGTCCGCGGCGAGGAACTCACCGCCCACCAGGTCCTCGTTCCCCTCGAGGCCCTGGTAGCGGGCCAGCTCGGGCTGCTCGTCCACCAGGTAGGTCGGGATCCACCAGCCGATGTTCCCGATCAGCCCCAGCTTGCCGCCGTCGACGATGCCGCCGTCGCGCAGCGGGCCGCCGCGACGGCCCTCGATGTAGCGCTGGATATCCGCCGCGTGGCCCGAGGGCCAGACCTCGAGCGACGCGTCCAGCGAGCCGGACGCCAGCGCGGGGAACTGGCTGTTCTCGTCGATCTTGACCAGCTCTACCTTGTAGCCGAGCTCCCGCTCGAGGAGGATCTTCGCGACGTTCGCGTTGACCGCCGACCCCGTCCAGGGGTTGACGGCGATCCGGAGCGTGACACCCGCGCCGGACTCCGGGCCGGACTGCTCGTCGTCGTCCCCGCAGCCCGCGGCGAGGAGCACGAGCGCGACCGCTATCGCGACCAGGCCGGCCTGTACCCTCGCTCCTCTCAGCGGCTCACACGGCGTGGCGACTCCTTTCGCGAGCCCGGTCGCCGCCGCGCAAGCTTGGCTTGCGGGGCGGCGCTTTCGCATCCTCACACCCTGCACGGGCACTGTCAAGCCTGATATATCAGACCTCGGCATGCACGACATAGCGGAGTTCCTACGCATCCATCCCCCGTTCGACACGCTCGACGACGGGACGCTAAAGAGCGTGGCCGCCGACACGGAGATCGAGTTCCACGCGGCCCGCGCGCCGATCCTCGAGAGCGCCGAGGAGACCTCCCGGTTCGCCTACGTCGTGCGCCGCGGATCCGTGGAGCTGGTGATCGACGGGCGCCTGCTCGACCTGCTCGGCGAGGGCGAGATGTTCGGCTTCGCCTCGCTCCTCGAGGAGGCGCCGCTCGGCTTCGTGGCCCGGGCGGCAGAGGACACCCTAGTGTACCGGATCCCGGCCGACGTGATCCGGCCCGTCCTGGAGCGCCCGGATGCCGCGCGCTTCGTCGCGCGCTCGATGAACAAGGGCGTGCGGCTGCTGGCGGGACACGAGCAGCAGCCGGTGCCGTCGCCGGCGGGGCGCCGGGTGCGCGAGCTGATCCGGGCCGCTCCGCTCATCTGTCCCCCCGACACCACCGTCCAGGGGGCCGCGCGCCGGATGATCGACGCCGGCGTCACGTGCACCGTCGTGGACCTCGGCGACCGGCTCGGCATCGTCACCGACCGCGACATCAGGACCCGGGTCGTCGCGGCCGGCGCCGGGCCGGACACGCCGCTCTCGGAGGTGATGAGCGCACCCGCCTGGACGGTCGCGGACGAGCGCACGGGCACCGAGGCACTGCTCGAGATGCTCGATCACGGCGTGCGCCACCTGCCCGTGCTCGATTCGGGCCGGCGCCTGATCGGGGTGCTCGACGACGTGGACCTGATGGCCAGCGAGCGGCGTGCGCCCTTCCGCCTGCGGGCGGAGATCGGGCGCAGCCCCGACGCCGCCGCGGTGGCCCGCGCGGCCTCGGAGCTGCCCGACACCGTGATCGCGCTGCACGACGCCGATCTGCCGGCGGCGGCGATCAGCCGGGCGATCGCGAGCGTCCACGACAGCACCGCCCGGCGGCTGATCGACCTCGCGCACGCGGAGCTCGGGC